>NZ_VRMC01000314.1:0-543 GCF_008369905.1 Pseudonocardia sp. EV170527-09 | reverse complement strand
GAAATAGATGGCTGTGTCCTCAGCTCTCAGACTGTTCATTTGCAGGTACAGGGTGTTCTTGGAATTGTCTCTGGAGATGGTGAATCGCCCCTTCACACTGTCTGGATAGTAGGTGTAAGTACCACCACTAGTAATGGTTGCCACCCACTCCAGTCTCTTGCCTGGAGCCTGGCGAACCCAAGACATGCCATAGCCACTGAAAGTGAATCCAGAGGCTGCACAGGAGAGTCTCAGGGACCCTCCAGGCTGCACTAAGCCTCCCCCAGACTCCAGCAGCTGCACCTCTCCAGATCTCAGGGACACAGGGATGGAGCCCAGCTTTTCCACCTTCTTCCGCAGCTGTGCCACCTTTGTTTTCAGGACATAGTTCTCATCTTCCAGCTGGTCCACCTCAGCCTGCAGCTCATCCACAGAGGTAGAGGCTCCCTGTGCTTGGGCGCCTTGGGCAGCTGCCATCAGGAATAGCAAGGTCCACACCCAAGCCATGGTGGCGGTCCTCGAGAAGCTTCTTGGGCACTTTGGGCAGCTGTTCTGGTATAGGTT
>NZ_VRMC01000313.1:0-543 GCF_008369905.1 Pseudonocardia sp. EV170527-09 | reverse complement strand
AGCAGACCGGCCCCCGGCCCGGCGACCCGCCGGACCGTGGCGTGCAGCAGCGCGACCGCGCCGACGCCCATCAGCGCCTGGGGCACCAGCACGCTCCAGCTCGACAGCCCGAACAGCCGCACCGCCAGCCCGATCGGCCACAGCGCCCCCGGCGCCTTGTCCACGGTGATGCCGCCGGCCGTGTCGGAGGCGCCGGAGAACCACGCCGACCAGCTCTGCCCACCGGCCTGCGCGGCCGCGGCGTAGAACGCGTTGGCCCAGCCCGAGGCCGACAGTCCCCACAGGTACAGCGCGGCCGTCGCGGCGAGCAGCACCGCGAGCGGCAGGTGCCGCCACCGGCGGGCCGGCGGGGGAGACGGTGCAGCGGCGGGCCGGGGCCGGGGCAGGGTGCTCGTCACCCGGGTGACGCTGCTCCGCCGTGCTGTGCGGAGCCGGTGATCGACCTGTGAACCACCTGTGCCGGTCCACCCCGGTCCGTCGATCAGTACATGAGCGCGGTGAGCCCGAGCCGGGACAGCCCTCAGGTACTGATCGACGCCGGGG
>NZ_VRMC01000312.1:0-557 GCF_008369905.1 Pseudonocardia sp. EV170527-09 | reverse complement strand
ATGACTCGTAGTGGGTCGCGGGCGTCGGTGGTGACCGGTCCTCGTGGTTGGTCGGGCCGGTCGGGGTGGTGTTCGAGGGCGTGTCGGAGGCCGGCGACGGTGGCGCCGGCGTCCCACCACGGTTTGAGCAGGGCCCGGGCACGCCAAATCTCGATCTTGTGTCCTTTTCGGCCTCCTAGGCCGAGAAGTGTGATCAACGTGAGGGTTGCTGCGTTTCTGGCACCGGGGGTGTCGGGGACGTCGTAGGGGTGCCATTGGTGCTGGGAGGTGAGTTGTGGCCGTCTGCCGCCTGACAAGGGCTTAGTAGGCACGTGGGTAGTGGGGAGGTCGCCATTTTCATCCACAGTGGTCTGACCTTGGGATCCATGCTGCCCGGGGGCAGTCTCGTCGTCGGGGGTCAGACCGGCGTCGAGGCGGGGCAGCGGGATGTGGGTGACCAGCGCGTAGGTGGGCGTGCGGCCGGTGTCGGTGCCGAGGAACTCTGCGCTGGCGCCGGGTTCGACGACGACGAGTAGGCCGCGGTCTCGGGCCCAGGCCAGGACTCGGGAGACTGTGCG
>NZ_VRMC01000311.1:0-562 GCF_008369905.1 Pseudonocardia sp. EV170527-09 | reverse complement strand
GCACTGGGACGTCATCCAGGCCATCCCCGCCACCAGCGCCAACGGCCGCCCTATGGTCCCCTAACCACCCGCAGAGCACCGCCACGCGGCGGTACCGGGTCGGTAACGGCCTCTATCACACCCCTTCCCCTCGAGTGCGGGTGGGGCCACACTGCACACGTGTCCAAGGTCTCGGAGGTCTCGGAGGTCTCGGAGGCTTCCGCCGAGGCCTCGACGACGTGAGGACCTCGTCCGGGTGTGGTGGGTGCGGTGTGCTGGGGAGCGCACGACCATCCCCTCACCACCCCTGGGCCTCCCCCCGGGGGGCGGGGTTGCCGGCCCCCTCCGTCCGTCGGCAACCCCGCACCCACTGATCACTGACCGTGTCCGATCCCTGGGTGCTACAGGCCCACGTGTGGTCCTTCAGGGGGGCCGGATGAGGGTGTTGGTGGCGGGGGGTGGTCGCCGCGCTGCGGTCGGGTGATCGGGTTTGACCTGGGGTTTCCGGTCGGGAAGGGTTTGCGGGTAGCTGGTACGGGCTCCCCCCTTGTTCGAGTGCCGGCACGCCCACAGCCACCACTCA
>NZ_VRMC01000310.1:0-564 GCF_008369905.1 Pseudonocardia sp. EV170527-09 | reverse complement strand
GCGCCGGCGCTCGAGCAGCCAGTCGGGAAAGTAGGAACCGGTGCGGAGTTTGGGGATCGCCAGCTCCACGCTGCCGGCGCGGGTGTCCCAGTCCCGGGCCCGGTAGCCGTTGCGGGAGTTGACCCGCTCGGCGCTGCGTTCCCGATAGCCGGCGCCGCACATCGCGTCGGCCTCGGCCGCCATGAGCGTCTCGGCGAACTGTTTGATCATCGCCCGGAGCAGATCCGGGCTTGCATCAGCGAGCCGGTCGTTCACCCAGCCCGCCACATCGTTCACACTGTCTGACGCGGCCATCGCGTCTCCTCCCTCGAGAACTCTAAGCACTCGAAGGATCACGCGGTGGCCGTCTCATATCCCGACGCCACGCCGTTGATCAGCGACGACGTCGTACACCACGTCCCTGGACGCAACCGGGTGTGCACTGTCCTCAGCGGGGCATCAGAACCCCCGGGACTGCCCGCGTCCAGTGACCCGGGCCGGGCTGCGCCTGGTCCTCGAGCCCGAGCCGCGGCTGTTCCTGTGCTTCGCCTGCGACGAGCACGCCAACCAGCTCGACGCGCCCCG
>NZ_VRMC01000309.1:0-565 GCF_008369905.1 Pseudonocardia sp. EV170527-09 | reverse complement strand
CCCGCGGAACGTACGGGTGGCCGCGTGTCCACGCCGAGCTCACGCTCGGTCTGGGCCTGGTGGTCAACCACAAGCGCGTCGCCAGGCTGATGCGCGAGGCCGGCATCCAGGGCCTCTACCGGCGGCGCCGCCGCGGCTGCACGGTCCGCGACCCGCACACCGAGCCCTACACCGACCTGGTCGACCGAGACTTCACGGTCGACGGCCCGAACGAATTGTGGTGCACCGACATCACCGAACACCCCACCGAGGAAGGGAAAGTATACTGTGCTGCGGTCCTTGACGCCTACTCCCGGCGCGTCGGTGACGAGTTCGGTGCGCATGTTGTCGTCGATTGACCAGCCCACGACGCGCTCGGCATGGCCATCACCCGTCGCAGTCCCGAACCGTACTCGGCGATCCTACATTCTGATCATGGCTCGCAAGGCGAATTCAACTGGTCGTCGCAACACCTCTGATCGTGGAGGTGTTCGGCAGTGGCGACGAAGGACTGGGGCGTGAAGACGAGCGGGGTTCCCGAAGAGGCCCGACGCCAGTGGCGCGCGGATCGGGCGTTGCGGCCCCC
>NZ_VRMC01000308.1:0-567 GCF_008369905.1 Pseudonocardia sp. EV170527-09 | reverse complement strand
CACCACGCCGTGCTCGATCCAGCGGGTCGCGGCCAGCTTGCTGCTCGGGGCCAGCGCCCGGTTCGCGACCAGCGCGAACAAGATCCGCTCCACCCGCGGCTCCATCCGCGTCCCGGACAGCATCCGATGCATCGCCGCGTCGATCCCGAGCTTGCGCCACAGCCCGTCCAGCGCGAACGCCCCGCCCAACGCCTTCGACTCGATGAACCGCAGCTCGGCCGGGGCTGTGGCCGTCAGCGCCTCGCCGGGCTCTAGCAGTCGGCACAGCGCCGCGACCAGGCGCCGGATCCCGGCGACGTCGAGCTGGTCCTCCCGGCCGAAGGAGTACAGCACCTTCGTGCGTGACGCTTTCGCCGCCGGGTCCCACTCGTTGTGGGCCAGCTGCAGGTAGCCGACCGAGCGGCCATCAGCCATCTTCCGCGTCGAGCGCTTCACATACACGAACCACGACCTTAGCGATCAGGCCGCTATGCGATCAAGAGGTCTAAGCAGTTCACAGCCCACGATCAAGCAAACCGTGCCACTAGGGCTTTTCAGCGTTTCCGCCAGGTCACGGCGGCCTGACCT
>NZ_VRMC01000307.1:0-568 GCF_008369905.1 Pseudonocardia sp. EV170527-09 | reverse complement strand
CGCCGGCGCCGGCTTCGCGGTCGGAGATGTGGCGCAGCCGGGCGACCGCGGCCGGGAGCCGGCGCAGCGCGACCGACCGGCCCTGCGGGGACAGCGCCACCTTGGCCAGGAAACTACCCAGCCCGATCGCGTAGCCCTCGAGCTGAGCCGTCAGCGCCGCCTGGTCGGGGCGATGGTGGTGCCACAGGTAGGCGCCGGGTGCGTAGCCCAGGACGTGGCCGGCGAGGATCATGCGGACGAGGAACTCGCAGTCCTCGCCGCCGTGGGTGGGGGTGCCGGGGCCCATGGCCTCGTCGAAGCCGCCGACGGCGCGGGCGGCGCCGGCGCGGACGGCGAGGTTGGCGCCGATGCCGAACAGGCCGGGGGCGAAGGGGAAGATCGGGGAGTCCGCGGGGGGGTCGGCGAGGGTGAACCGACGCGGGGTGAAGCCCTTGTTCCAGGCCAGGGCGACGTCGGCGGCGCGTTCCTCGGGGCTGGCGAGGCGGGCGGCCAGGACGGGGCCGGAGACGCAGGCGAGTTCGGGGTCGGCGGCGAAGGCGCCGGCGATGCGGGAGGCCCAGGCGGGGTC
>NZ_VRMC01000306.1:0-579 GCF_008369905.1 Pseudonocardia sp. EV170527-09 | reverse complement strand
CGCTCGGCTGGATCTTGGACGGGGAGCCGACGAGTAGTGATCAGCGGTGGGCGATGCACACCGGCGTGGAGTGGCGCCACAGTCCGCTGCGCAAGGTCCGCTCGTGCAGGCGTGCGCCGTTCGAGGAAGGGGTCGATGAGGTGGGGCTGACCTTCGCCGGGCGCGAGGATGGTGGTGTGGACGTCGGGATCAACGGCACCAAGACCTGCGGGAGCTGGCATAGCTGCCTGCCGTGCGGGTCGCGGATCGCGGTGCACCGGGCCCGGGAGCTTGAACAGGTCTTTAAGGTCTGGGAGAAGCTCGGGAACTCTGTCGCGATGGCCACGTTCACGATGCGCCACCACAGCGGCCACGAGCTGCGGGACCTGATCGAGGCACAGCGCGCCGCGTGGGAATCGGTGACCTCGGACCGGCCTTGGAACGCCGACCTCGATGAGATGGGGGTGGCCCGGTTCCCCACGATCGGCTCGACTGGGAAGACCCGGATGATCAAGGGTGTCATCCGCGCTTTCGAATGCACCTACGGTGACGAGCACGGCTGGCACCCGCACTTCCATGTGTTCTTCCTGGTCGAGGGCG
>NZ_VRMC01000305.1:0-584 GCF_008369905.1 Pseudonocardia sp. EV170527-09 | reverse complement strand
GAGGGACCCACCCCGCCCGACCAGCGAAAACAGCACCCATCCAGGGATCGAGACACCACCCGGTGCCTCCCTCCCCGGCCACACCCATGCCAAAAACAGGAGACCTGATGCCGACGCACGGTAACCGTCGGTCCCGCGTGACCGGCCTGCTCGGTTCGAGCCGCTGCGACCTCGCCGCCCACCATCTGCACCCCGACGGGCGCACCATGCCGATCACTGTCCGGATGCTCTGGCAGCCGAGGGACTCGGCCGTCGTGACCACGTGGTTCCCCGAGCTGGTTCAGGGCCCGGTGTGGTTCTTGTCGGTCGAGCTGCTGGCCGCCGGATGCGACGCGCCTGCCGGGCTCGGTGACGTCTCGCTGATCCCGCACCCTCACAACCCGCAGCGCGCCGAGCTGATCCTGGTCGGTGACAGCGGACGGGCGTGCCTGTCGCTGCCGCTGCCTCCACTGCGCCGGTTCCTCGCCCGTGTCCCCGGCGAGCACGCTCCCGAGGCTCGGCGGTGAGCGGAGTGATGACCGAGCGGTGGGGCTGGCAGCCCACCGCCCGCATGCACGACGGACTGCCGACGTGGCGGTGGCGCT
>NZ_VRMC01000030.1:0-61493 GCF_008369905.1 Pseudonocardia sp. EV170527-09 | reverse complement strand
GGACCCTGGCCGACGGCTGGGCCTACGCCCGACTCTATGAGTCGACCCGCCAACGCAACGACGCCCTACCCGGCTGGCTGCACTTCTACAATCACCACCGCGCTCACTCCGCCATCGGCGGCCAGCCACCAGTCACCAGGCTGACCAACCTCCCTGGACATCACATCTAGAACAGCTGCGAGAGGACTGGATACAAGACGATCGACTCGATGCACTGCTCCTCTCCTGGCGGCGTCGTCGCAGCGTAGCAGCCCTGTGTCGAACGTGTGTGCGAGGGGTCGGATCAGGTTCGGAAGGCGGCCAGAGCGTCGGCCGTGCCGGCCAGCCCGTGCCGGCGCACCCGTCCGGCGGGCTCCCCGACGACGCGGGCGAAGGCCCGCGCGAACGCCGCCTCGGAGCGGTAGCCGAACCGGTGGGCCGCCTGCGCCACCGTCCCACTCCCCCCAGACAGGAACTCGGCGGCCGCGTGCATCCGCCACCGGGTCACGTAGCTCATCGCGGGCTCGCCGACGAGCTCGGTGAACCGGGCGGAGAACGCCGAGCGCGACATGGCCGCCGTCGCGGCGAGCGCGGCGACGGTCCAGTCCCGCTCCGGCTCGCGGTGCACCGCGGCGAGCGCGCGGCCGATCCGGTCGTCGGCGAGCGCCCCGAGCCAGCCGGTGCGGGTGGCCGCGTCGGCCTGCAGCCGGCCGCGCACCGCCTGCAGGACCAGGACGTCGGCCAGCCTGGTGATGACCGCGTCGCTGCCGGGGCCGCCGTGCTCGACCTCCGCGGCCAGCAGCCGCAGCGTGTCCTGGACCCGGTCCCCGACCGGCGACGGTTCGACCCGGACGAGGTCGGGCAGGCTCGCGACGAGGTCGCCCGCGGCGGGGTGGGAGAACCGGACCGCGCCGCACACCATCCGGGTCACCGGACCGTCGCCGCCGTGCCGGAGCAGGGCGTAGCGCCCGTCGAGCATCGGGTGCGGGATCGACCGGATGTCCGGGGCGAGCACGCCGGGCGCGCTGCGCAGCACGTGCCCGGTCCCCCGCGGCACGACGACGAGCTCACCGGGCCGCAGCTCGCGGTCGGTCCCGCCCGCCGCCCCGCCGGCAGCGCCGTCGGCAGTGCCCTCGGCAGCGCCGTCGACAGCGCCATCGACGGTCAGCCGGCATCCGCCGGAGGTGACGACGTGGAACCAGAGACAGCCCGGCGTCGCCGGCAGCGTCATCCCCCACGGTTCGCCGAGCTCGGAGCGGCAGTAGAAGACGCCGTCCATGCGCAGCACGTGCAGCGCCTCCCCGAGCGGGTCGGCGGCCGGGAACGGCGGCGCGGTGGACACGGTGCACAGCATGACAGTTCGTCCACAGCTCATCCCCACCTGTGGGCGGATGAGCATCGTTTGTGGACACACAGCCATTCTGCGTCCGCTCATCGGCGGTGATCGTGGACGGACACCGACGAGAGGAGTTCGACATGATCACCGTGCTGGGGGCGACCGGGAACGTGGGATCACAGGTCGTCCGGGAGCTGATCGCGGCCGGGGTGGACGTCCGCGCCGTCGCCCGCCGCCCGGCCGTCGCCGCGCCGGGGGTGCGGCCGTGGCCGGGTGACCTCGGCGACCGGGCGTTCCTGCGCCGGGCGTTCGACGGAGCGGCCGCCGCCTTCGTGCTGCTGCCCTTCGACGTCAACGCGCCCGACCACGCCGCCCACCAGGCCCGGCTCGGGGAGTCCGTCGTCGCCGCCCTGCGCGACGCGGCCGTGCCCCGGGTCGTCGCGCTGAGCTCGCTCGGGGCGGAGGTCCCGGGCGGCCCGGACCTCGCCGTGACCGGCTACCTGGGCAGCCTGCACGACCAGGAGGACCGGCTGGCGACGCTCGACGGCCACGTCACCCGGGTCCGGCCGGGCCTGTTCCTGGAGTCGTTCCTGTGGTCGGTCGCCATGCGGGCGCACGGCGTGCACGCGGACTCCGTGGACCCCGACGTCGCGCTGCCGATGGTCGCCACCCGCGACGTCGGACAGGCCGCCGCCGCGGCGCTGCTCGCCCCGGACGCACCGGAGGTCGTCGAGGTGCAGGGCGCCGCGGACCGGACGGTGCCCGACGTCGTCGCCGCGCTCGGGCCCGCGCTGGGCCTGCCGGACCTGACCTACGTGCGCGTCCCGGACGAGGAGATGGAGCAGCTGCTGCGCGGGGCCGGGATGCCGGCGGACGGGGCGCGGCTGCACGTCGCGATGAACCGGGCGTTCAACCGCGGGGAGATCCGCGCGCACGGGCCGCGGGGCGCCGTCGACGACGTGCTGACCGTCGAGCAGTGGGCAGCGGGGGTGACGCGATGACCGGGTTCCTCGACGGCGCCGCCGCCACCGGGGCGGGTCTGCTCGGCGGGATCTACCTGGCGTTCTCGGTCGCGGTGCTGCCCGCCCTGCGCCGTCGTCCCGCGGCGGAGGCGGCCGCAGTGATGCGTCGGGGTGAACCGGGCGATCGTGAATCCGCTGTTCGGGACGCTGTTCGCCGGCACCGCGCTGCTCGCCTGCGCGGTGACGGTGACCGGTGTGCTCGGCGGGCAGCCGCTGCGGATCGCCGGCGGGGTCGCGGTGCTGGCCGGCTTCGTCGTGACCGCCGCGGTGAACATCCCGCTCAACAACGCCCTGGAGCACGACGGCGACTGGGTCGCCTTCGCCCCGCGCTGGAGCGCCGCGAACCACCTCCGGGGGATGGTCTCGGCACTCGGCGTGGCCCTGCTGCTGCTCTGAGTCGAACGTGTGTGCGACATCTCGGGGACCCGCCTGGCGCCGGCCGGGGAGGGCGGGGCACGCTGGTCGCCGCACCCGCTCCCCCGGGTGCGGACCGGCCGTCGTCCGCGACGGCTCCGCGACGACGACCGGGGGAGCATGAACACCCACGAACGACGACGGCTGGCCGCCCTGCGCACCGACCGCGAGACGGTGCTCGCCGCCGCGGCGGCCCTGCGACACGAGGCCGTACAGGCGCACTACGCCGGGCTCAGCCGTCCCGAGATCGCGTTCGGGCTCGCCTCCGTGCTGGAGATGCTGGCGCTGCGGATCGCCGACCAGCCCCCGGACATCCGCGCGCACGTCGTGCGGATCGCCCGGGAGATGGCCGGCGACACGATGGACTCACCGACGGTCCGGCGCACCCGTCGCCGGTGATCCACCGGAGTTGTCCACAGGTGTGTGCACAGTTGGGGACGGATCGAACCGGTGTTCGATCAGGATCTAGCGGACGCCCTCCATCAGCACCTTCAGCTTCGGGACGAGCGCGAGCACCACGATGCCGACGACGATCGCAGCGGCCCCGGTGATGCCGAAGTACGCGGCTTCGTTCTCTTCGCTGTAGAAGTCTGCCAGGACTCCGGCGAGCACCGTGCCCATCGAGACCGATAGGAAGAACAGGGCCACCATCTGGGTGCGGAACGCGGCCGGAGCCAGCTTCGTCGACAGCGACTGACCGACCGGCGATGTGAAGAGCTCGCCGATGCAGAACACCAGAAGGATCCCAGCGACGGCCAGCATCGGGGTGCCGTTCGCTCCGGTACCTGCCAGCGGCACGAACAGCAGGAAGCCGACACCGATGATGATCGTGCCGATCGCCATCTTCGCCGGCGACGCCGGCTGACGCGGGCCGAGTTTGGTCCACACCGTCGCGTAGACGCCGGCGAGCAGGATCACGAAGACCGGCTCGATCGACTGGGCCCAGGTCACCGGCATCTCCCAGCCGAGGATCGTGCGGTCCAGACGCTTGTCGGCGTAGATGGTGAGCACGGTGAAGATCTGCTGGAAGATCGCCCAGAACATCACCGAGGCGAGCCACATCGGCAGGAACGCCAGCACCCTGCGGCGCTCGACGCGGTCCACCTTGGGACTGGTCAGCATCAGCGTGAAGTAGGAGACGGTCGCGACCAGGACGATTCCGAACACGATCCACTTCAGCCGGTCGGCGGTGATCACGTCGGTGGCGATCAGGACACCGATGACGACCAGCAGCACGACCGCGCCGATCCCGGCCCGGGTCCGGGTGGCGGCCGGGAGCGGGTTCGGGACGACCCAGCCCGACGCCGGGAGCGCGCGCCGGGTGAACCAGTACTGGACCAGTCCGATCGCCATGCCGACCGCAGCGGCACCGAAGCCGATGTGGAAGCCCCACGTCGACTGCAGCACGCCGGTGAGCAGCGGCCCGCTGAAGGCGCCGATGTTGACGCCCAGGTAGAAGATCGAGAACCCGGCGTCGCGACGGTCGTCGCCCGGGCCGTAGAGCGAGGCCAGGATCGTCGAGGCGTTCGCCTTGATCCCGCCGCTGCCGAACGCGACCAGCACCAGGCCGATCGCGAGCCCGGCCGCACCGGGGACCAGCGCCAGCGCGATGTGTCCCGCCATCACGGAGACGGCGCTGCCGAACAGCACCCGCTCGGGCCCGAAGAGCCGGTCGGCGGACCAGGCCGCGAGGATCGTCGAGAGGTAGACGGTGCCGCCGTAGGCACCGACGATGCCCGCCGCCACCCCCTCGTCCAGCCCCAGGCCGCCCTGGGTGACCGAGTAGTACATGTAGATGAGCAGGATCCCCTGCATGCCGTAGAAGGAGAACCGCTCGAACATCTCGACGCCGAAGAGCGTCGCGAGCTGGACGGGGTGGCCGAGAAAGGTCCTCTCCCGGCGCTGGGGTGTGGTCGTGGTGTCGGACACGCCGTTCGGTCTACTCCGCGACGCAACGATCGTAAAGCGCTTGACCGGTGACCGTCACCGCATCGCGACCCGTCAGAGGGACGCGGGCCCCTCTTCCGGGACCATCCCGATCCGGTCCGCCACGGCGGCCATGACGTCCTGGACGGCGACGGTGTCCGCCAGCGGCATGACCGGGCTCTCCGTCTCACCCGCCGCGACCCGCCGGGTCACCTCCTCGATCTCGTGGCTGTAGCCACGCCCGGTGGACGGCAGCACGAGCTCCTCCGGGTCGGCGCCGTGCCGGTGCACGACGATCCGGTCCGGGTGGTGGAACCGCGGCGGGACCTCGATCCAGCCCTCGGTGCCGATCACCCGGGCCGAGCCGGGCATCGCGCACTGCAGGCTGACCTGCAGCGCGGCGCTGCGGCCGTCGGGCCAGCCGAGCAGGATCGACTCCTCCAGGTCCACACCGGACGGGGTGAGCGCGCCGCTCGCGGCGACCGTGCTCGGGCTGCCGAGCAGCATCTGGGCGAAGGAGACCACGTAGACACCGAGGTCGAACAGGGCACCGCCGCCCAGTTCCGGGGAGAAGAAGCGGTCGTCGTCGGCGGTGCGGTTGCGCACGCCGAGATCGGCCTGCACGGAGCGGACCTCCCCGATCGCGCCCTCGGCGACGAGCTCGCGCAGCCGGACGACGGCGGGGAAGAACCGCGTCCACATCGCCTCCATCACGAACACCCCCCGGTTGCGGGAGGCCGCGGCGATCTCGCGGGTCGCGACGGAGCTGACGGTGAACGCCTTCTCCACCATCAGCGCCTTGCCCGCCTCGATCGCGGCCAGGGCGATCGCCCGGTGCTGCGGGTGCGGGGTCGCGACGTAGAGGACGTCGACGTCCGGGTCGTCGAGGATCGCCCGGTAGCCGGTGTGCACCCGCTCGATCCCGTGCCGGCGGGCGAACTCCGCGCCGCGTTCCGCGGAACGTGACGCGACGGCGACGAGCTCGGCGCAGGGCACGTGCACGAAGTCCGGCGCGGCGGCGTCGGCGATGCGGCCCGGACCGATGATTCCCCACTTCACGCTCATGTCCCCGATCCTGCCCGGCCCCGGCGGGAAGTTCCCGGCGGCCGGCCGATGAGTCCGGTCACCGCGCCCGGTCCACCCCTTCGAACGGCGCCGGAGCCCCCGGGGCCAGATCCACACAGGAGCCCGCGATGCCGAACATGATCTTCGTCAACCTCCCGGTCGCCGACCTCGCCGCGGCGAAGGCCTTCTACTCCGCCCTCGGTTTCGGGCTGAACGAGCAGTTCTCCGACGAACGCACCGCCTCGTTCGTCGTCAGCGACGCCATCGTCGTGATGGTGATGACCCAGGACCGGTTCCGGGAGTTCACCGAGCAGCCCGGCGTCGCCGACCCGCGGACCGCCCGCGAGGTCATCACTGCCTTCGGCGTGGACAGCCGCGACGAGGTCGACCGGCTGATCGAGGCCGGTCTGGCCGCCGGCGGCATCCTGTCCGGCAAGACCGAGGACCACGGCTTCATGTACGGCCGCGGGATCGACGACCCGGACGGCCACCACCTCGAGTTCGTGTGGATGGACCCGTCGGCCGTCGCCGGGGAGTGAGCCCGGGTCAGACCGCGCGCAGCGGGCGCACCTTGCGGACGAGTCCGTCGATCGCGAGCGCGTAGCCGTCGATGCCGAACCCGACGACGATCCCGGCCGCCACCGGCGAGACGAACGAGTGGTGCCGGAAGGTCTCTCGACCGTGCACGTTGGAGATGTGCACCTCGACCGTGGGGAGCTCGGCGCCCTCGATCGCGTCGTGCAGCGCGACCGAGGTGTGGGTGTAGGCGGCGGCGTTGAGGACCAGGCCGATCGCGTCGCCGCGCTTCACCGCGGTACCGGCCTCGTGGATCCAGTCGACGAGGACGCCCTCGTGGTTGGTCTGGCGGAAGTCCAGCTCGAGGTGGTGCGCGGCGGCCGACTCCCGGCACAGCGCCTCGACGTCGGTGAGCACGGTGGTCCCGTACACCTCCGGCTTGCGGGTCCCGAGCAGGTTGAGGTTCGGGCCGTTGAACACGAAGACGGTGGTCACACCCGCGATCCTCTCAGCCGCGCCAGCCGGGGCGGACCAGACCCGACTCGTAGGCCAGGACGACCAGCTGCGCGCGGTCCCGTGCACCCAGCTTGGTCATCGTGCGGCTGACGTGGGTCTTCGCCGTCGTCGGACTCATGTGCAGGCGGGCGGCGATCTCGTCGTTGGACAACCCGGCCGCGACCTCGGCGAGGACCTCCCGCTCACGGTCGGTGAGCTCGTCGAGCCGGACGGCGCCGTCGGGGCCGCCCCGCGAGCGCGCCGCGAACTCGGCGATCAGGGTGCGGGTGACCGCCGGGGCGAGCAGGGCCTCCCCGCCGTGGACGACCCGGATGGCGTGGATGAGGTCGGCCGGTTCGGAGTCCTTGACCAGGAAGCCGCTGGCGCCACCGCGGATCGCGTCGAAGACGTAGGAGTCGTCGGTGAACGTGGTCAGGACGACGACCCGGGTGCCGGCGAGGTCCGGGTCGCCGGTGATCTCCCGCGTCGCCGTGATGCCGTCGGTGCCGGGCATCCGGATGTCCATGAGCACGACGTCCGGGTGGTGGTCGCGGACCGCCGCGACGGCCTGCGCGCCGTCGGCGGCCTCGGCGACCACGTCCAGATCGGGCTGGGAGCCGAGCAGCGCGCGGAACCCGGAGCGGACGAGCGCCTGGTCGTCGGCGAGCAGGACACGGATCACCTGTCGGCTCCCGGGGTCGCGGGGTGGTCGGGGACGTGGCCCCGCGCGAGGAGGTCGGCCGGGACGGGATCGGCGGCGGGTTCGGCGGTGGCCGGATCAGCGATGGCGGGGCTGGTGGTGGCGGGGTCGGCCGGGGGTGCGGGCAGGTGGGCGTGCACCCGGAACCCCTGCTCCGGGCCCGGGCCCGCCGCCAACGTCCCGCCGACCGAACGCGCACGCTCGCGCATGCCGGTCAGTCCCGTGCCGTCCACCGCGCCGGGGGCGGGGCCGGCACCGTCGTCGTCGACGGTCAGGTCCAGGGCGTCGTCGCCGAACCGCAGCGTGACCACCGCGGTGCCCGCCCCCGCGTGCCGACGCGTGTTGGTCAGCGACTCCTGCACGATCCGGTACGCGGCCAGGTCGACCCCCGTGGGCAACGGCCGCGGGGTCCCCTCGGTGGCGCGCCGCACCGGCAGCCCCGCGGCGCGCACCTCGTCGAGCAGCGCGTCGAGCCGGTCCAGGCCGGGGGTGGGCGCACGCGGGGCCTGCTCGTCGACCCCACGCAGCACCCCGAGGGTGGAGCGCATCTCGCGCAGCAGGTCGCGGCTGGCCCGTTTGATCTCGGTGAGCGCGGTGCGGGCCTGCTCCGGGTCGTCGTCCATCAGGTAGAGCGCGACCCCGGCCTGCACGTTGATCAGGGAGACGTGGTGGCCCAGCACGCCGTGCAGCTCCTGGGCGATACGCAGCCGTTCGGCGTCGGCGCTGCGCCGACGCTCGGCCTCGGCGGCCCGCCGGGCCTGCGCCGTGCGCTCGCGCCGCACCCGCCACAGGGCACCGGCCGCGACGAGTGCCGCCAGCCAGGCCAGCACCGGGGCGGTCGCCGGCCACGGGATCGGCCGCCCGGCCACGAGCAGCCACCCGGCCAGCACCGCCGCCGCGACGACCACCACCGCGAGGGCCCGATGATGGCGTCCCGCGGCGACCGCGGACACCAGCGCCACGGCGAACGCGAACCCCAGCGGCCCCGTCAGCGGATACCCCAGACCCAGGTAGACGACGACGGCGGCCGCGCACACCGCGAGCGCCACGACCCGGTTCAGGTGCCGGAACAGCAGCGCGACCGGCCCCGCCGCGAGCAGCACGACGGCGAGCACGTCGAGCGGGAGCGCCGTCGTGCCCGGGTCCGGGTACCGCGCGCTGCGGGCGACGGTGAACGCCGTCCCGCCCGCGGTGAGCAGGCCGACGACCAGGGCAGGGACGAGGACCCGCGCGATCGGACCCCACATCGGACGTCGGTCGGCGGGCACGCGGGACACCATAGACCGGGGCACCGACAGCGGGCGTCGTCCGGACGATGACCGGTGCCGTACACCCGAGGGAGTACGCGGACGGGCGTTCCTCCCCCGGTGGCGGCAGCGGGATCGGCCACCGCGGGCGGACGCGCGCGACCCCCGGCACCGCGACGCTGGCCGTCATGACAGCGACTCCGGACACCCGTCCCGCACCCGGACCGGACAGCACCCCGGTACCGGCCACGCCCCTCCCGGCCGCGGCCACACCGGCCACGCAGGGCCCGGCGACTCCGCTCCGGTCGGACGCCGTGCTCGCCTCCGACTCCGAGCGCGAGCACGTCACCGCCCGGCTGCGGACCGCCGCCGCCGAGGGGCGGCTGACCCTCGCCGAGTCCGACGAGCGGCAGGCCGCCGCCTACGCCGCCCGCACCCGCGACGAGCTCGTCCCGCTGCTCTCCGGGCTGCCCCGCCCGCCGCGGCCGCGGCACCCCCGGCGTGGTCCGCTCACTCCCCGCGCTCGGCGCAACCTGCGCATCCACGCCGGGGTGACCGTCGTCGTGCTGCTCCTGCTGGTCCTGGGCGCGGTGCTCGGGCCGGCGCCGCTGTTCGCGCCGATCGGGCCGGCGTTCTGGCTGGGACTGATCCTGTTCGTGCACTCCCGGCGGGCCGAGCGCGAGGTCTCGCCGGACGAGGAGCTGCCCGAGGAGCTGCGGTGACCGCCGTCGCCGAGCAGGCCGGGCGGACGGTGCACGTACTGCTCGCGGTCGTCTGGACCGGCAGCGATTGACAGGCAACCAAATAGTTGCATAATTGGCCGCGTGACCGACCTGGACGCCGTCTTCCGCGCACTCGCGGCCCCGACGCGACGGCGCATCCTCGACCGGTTGCACGAGCAGGGTGAGTCGACGCTCGGCGCGCTGTGCGAGGGGTTGGACATGAGCCGCCAGGCCGTGTCCAAGCACCTCGCGCAGCTGGAGGCCGCCGGACTGGTGACGACCCTGCGGCGCGGCCGGGAGAAGCTCCACCACCTCGACCCGGTCCCCATCCAGGAGATCCACGACCGGTGGATCGGGAAGTTCGAGCGCAGCCGGGTGCAGGCGGTCACCGCCCTGCGCGCGGCGCTGGAGGAGAACGATGAGTGAGCGTCGCTACGTCTACACGACCTACATCCGCAGCACCGCCGAGCAGGTGTTCCGGGCGCTGACCACGCCGGAGTTCACCATGCAGTACTGGGGCGGCGCGGAGCTGACCTCGGACTGGCGCGTCGGGAACCCGCTGGAGGCGATCCACCCCGACCACGACGACTTCATCGGCGAGATCCTCGCCGTCGAGCCGCCGCACCGGCTGTCCTACACCTTCACCGGCCGCGCCGAACGGGCCGCGGGGCGGCCGCCGACCGTCGTCGAGTTCGCGCTCTCCCCGTTCGGCGACGAGGCGGTCAAGCTGCAGGTCGTCCACACCGGTTTCACCGACGACGAGCAGGGCGCACGGGACGCCCGTGACGTCGGTGAGGGCTGGCCCGCGATCCTGTCCGCGCTCAAGACGCTGCTGGAGACCGGACGTCCGCTGGCCTCCCCCGGTCACTTCGCACCACGGACACCGGCGGCGCCTGCGCGGTGAGGCCACGCACGGACCTGCTCACCGTCGGTCCGGGCCGCCGATCGGGCCCGGCGACGCCCGGTCCCGGTGGCCGACGGGCGCCGTGAGCGACGGTCTCAGCGGCCGAGCAGACGGGCCCACCAGCCCCCACGGGACCGCGGTCCGGACTCCGACACGGTGCCGAGCCGTGCCGCGTCGGAAGGAGCAGCGGGCCGGGCGGCGGCGCGGCGGCGTTCCCGGGCCGCGTGCCACCGCGCGACGACCTCGTCGGCGTCGAGCCTGCGGATCGGGACGCGCGGGCCCATCGGGTGGCGCATGTGGTCGACGACCCGGGAGTTGACCTCCTCGACGTGCTCGCGCACGCGGCGCTCGTCGACGAAGCGGGTGACGGTCTCGTCGATCCGGTCCAGCTCCTTGCGCAGCTGGAGCGACGGCGGGAGCAGCGCGTCACCCGGGACGCCCTCCCGCTCCAGGTAGCCGCGGATCCACCAGTTCTCCTCGACCGGGCCGATCCGTCCCGCGCCGGGCAACGGCTTGCCCTTGCCGGGCAGGTCGTCGAAGTCGCCCCGCTCGACGGCCTCCCGGATCGCCCGGTCGACCGGCGACTCGAACCGCGGGTCCACACCGTTCATGGCTGCACCACCCCACCGCGAGGGTACCGGCGGGCACCGATTCCTGTCGGTGCTCGGGTGCACACTCCCGGCCATGACGACGACCTCCTCGACGACTCCCTCGACCGATCGTTCCCGCGCCCTCGACCTGGCGCGCCACTACCCCGGCCGGCGGGCCGGGCACGTCGCGGCGCAGCAGCGGAGCGCGGGGTTCCCCGACCGCAACTGGCGCCTCGGGGCCGACGGGGAGCAGCGCACCGCGCACCTGCTGACCGCGCTGACCGGCCGGACCCGACGGGATCGGCTGCTCGGCAGGCCCGCGGCGTGGCAGGTCCTGCACTCGGTCCCGCTCGACGGCGGCGCCGCCGATCTCGACCACGTCCTGATCGGGCCGCCCGGCATCTGTGTCATCGACACCCGCCATCACCGCGGCCGCTCCCTGCTGCTCGACGGAGAGCGGCTGGTCGTCGCCGGGACGGCCACGGACGCCGTCCCGCGGGCCCGGGCCGAGGCGCAGCGGGTCCGTGAGCTGCTGCTCCCCCGTCTCGGGCCTGCCGCCGCCTCGACGCCGGTCCGCCCGGTGATCGCGCTGGTCGGGGCGCCGCTCCGGGTGCGCCGCTGGCCCGACGACGTCGTGGTCGCCACCGAGGGCGCGCTGGTGCACGCCCTGCGCGGGCTGACCGCGGTCCTCGGCCCGTGGGAGATGGACCGGATCCACGCCGTGGCACGGCGCCCGGAGAGCTGGGGGTGAGGCGTGCGCCGGGTCACGGCGCCTTCCCCGCGCGGGGACGGATCAGCATGCTCTCCCGGTGACCTCGACCGCACCGGCCCGGACCGGGCTGCACCGTGTCCCGATCCCGGCGGACGTCGCGCCGTCCGGGGTGGCGGCGGCGGTGCGCCGGCTCGCCCACCGGCCGCGGCTGGTCGCCTTCGGTGGGAGCTGGTCCTGGGGGGCGCTCGTCGCCACCGACCCGGTGCTCACCGCGCCGGCCGGGGCCGACCCGTTCGCCGTGCTCGACGCGCCGCCGCGGTCCGCGGGTCCGCAGGCGACCCCGGGCGCGCCCCGGGACGCAGGGGCGGACACCGGAACCGGCACAGGGACCGACGCAGGGATCGACACGGGGATCGACACGGCTGTCGGGGGTGGCTGGTTCGGGCTGCTGGACCACGCCCCGCCCGGCGTGCGACCGACGGCGGCACTGTCCTGGTACCGCGACGTGCTGCGCCACGACGGCGAGCGCTGGTGGTTCGAGGCGCTGGTCGCCTGCGGCGCCCCGCTGCCGGGCCTGCCCGACCACCCGGGCGCGGTGCACCCCGACACCTGCTCGGCCGAGCGCCGGTACGCGCGGCTGTGCGCCGACCTCGCCCGACCGGCGCCGGAACGGACGGCCCGGATCGCGGTCACCCGATGGCCCGACCGGGACGCGCACCTGGCCGCGGTCGAGCGGTGCGTCACCGAGATCCGGCGCGGCGAGATCTTCCAGGCCAACATCGCGACCCGGCTGGAGGTCCGGCTCGACGGCGACCCGCACGAGGCGTGGGCCCGGCTCGTCGAGCCGGTCGCGCCCGCCCGTGCCGCGCTCGTCGTGACGCCGGAGCGGGCGGCGGTGGGCGCGAGCCCGGAGCTGTTCCTGCACCGTGCCGGCGACCGGGTCACCACCGCGCCGATCAAGGGCACCCGGCCGCGCACCGGCGGCGTCGGCGACGACGCCGAACGTGCCCGGCTCGGCGCCTCGGTGAAGGACGCGGCGGAGAACGTCATGATCGTCGACCTGATGCGCAACGACCTGGCCCGGGTGGCGCGGCCCGGCGGGGTGCGGCCGGGGCGGCTGCTCGCCGTCGAACCGCACCCGGGGGTGTGGCACCTGGTGTCGCGGGTGCACGCGACCCTGCGCGAGGACGTCACCGACGCCGACCTGCTCACCGCCACGTTCCCGCCGGGTTCGGTCACCGGGGCGCCGAAGATCCGGGCCTGCGAGGTGATCGCCGACTGCGAGGACGGCGACCGCGGACTGTTCACCGGCGCCGTCGGCGGGGTGAGCCCGCTGGCCGGGCTGGAGCTGAACGTCGCGATCCGCACCCTCGACCTCGGCCCCGCCGGGCCCGACAGCAGCCGCACCGGCCGGCTCGGGGTCGGCGGGGGCATCACCGTCGACTCCGACCCGGCGGAGGAGTTCGGCGAGGTCCTGACCAAGGCGGCCCCGGTCCTGGCCGCGCTCGACGGCCCGCCACGGCCGGTCCGGCCGCACGTCGGACGGCCCGCCGACCGGGCAGCGGGCCTGTTCGAGACGCTGGCCTGCGTCGACGGCCGGGCCCACCGGGTCGGCGAGCACGCCGCCCGGCTGCGGCGCTCCTACCTCGCGGTCACCGGCCGCCCCCTCGACGCGCGGATCGAGGCCGAGGTCGCCGCGGCCGTCGCGGAGACTGCCGGGCACCACCGGGTCCGGGTCGAGGCGGCGCCGGACGACCCGTCACGGCTCACGGTGCACGCGGTCCCCTGGCCCGGGCCGGTCGCCCTCGACACGCAGGGCGGTGTGGTCGCCGTCGTCCGGCGCAGCGCCGACGGCGAGTCCCACAAGTTCGCCGACCGACGGTGGCTCGACGCCCACGAGGCCACGACGGCGGGCGGGGACGGCACGCCGCTGCTGTGCGACCCGACGGGGCTGGTGCTGGAGACGACGCGGTCCGCCGTCGCCGCCGTGCACCGCGGCCGGCTGTGGGTCCCCCCGCTCGACGGCCGCATCCTCCCGGGCACCGGCCGACGCGCGTTGCTCGACCTGGTGGGCCCCGACGCCGTGCGCATCGCGCCGCTGCCCCTGGCCGCGCTCGCCGAGGCCGACGGGTTCCTGCTGGTCAACGCGCTGCGCGGGGTGCAGTGGGTGCGCCGGGTCGACGACGACGGCCGCACCGTCGCGGGCTGGGACGGCCCGGATCCGCTGACCCGCCGCCTCGCCGAGGCCCTGTCCCGGTGACCTGTCGCCCCGGGGCGGCGCCGGGCAGGATCGGGTCGTGAGCACCGACCGGATCGCCACCGAGCTGCGCCGCCCCCTGCGCTGGGTACCGCCGCTCCCGCTGCACCGCCCCCGGTTCCTGCGCCTGCTGCAGCGACTGTCCCGGCGCGGCAGGCCCGCCGCCGTCGACGGGGTCCGGTCGACCACGCATCCGGGCCCACCGCTGCTGCGCGTGCACGTCCCCGACCACCGCACGACGCCCGCGGCACTGCTGTGGTTCCACGGCGGCGGCCTCGTGCTGGGCTCCGCCATGATCGACGACGAGCGGTGCGGCGAGCTGGCCGCGGAGCTGGGGATCGTCGTCGTCTCGGTGGACTACCGGCTCGCCCCCGGTGACCCGTTCCCGGCCGCGCTCGACGACTGCCACGCCGGCTGGACCTGGCTGCGCGACGCCGCCGACCGGCTGGGGATCGACCCGGCGCGGATCGCCGTCGGCGGGGCGAGCGCCGGGGGCTGCCTGGCCGCCGCGCTGGTCCAGCGCCTGCACGACGAGGGCGGCCCGCAGCCGGTCGCGCAGTGGCTGGTCTACCCGATGCTCGACGACCGCACCGCCGCCCGCCGCGAGCTCGACCGGCCCCCGCACCGGGTGTGGAACAACCGCAACAACGAGGTCGGCTGGCACGCCTACCTGGGGCGCCCGCCCGGGACCGGCGAGCCCGCCCCGTACGCGGTGCCCGCCCGTCGCCCCGACCTGTCGGGGCTGCCGCCCACCTGGATCGGCGTCGGCGACGTCGACCTGTTCCACGACGAGGACGTCACCTACGCGCGGCGGCTGCGCGAGGCCGGGGTGCCGGTCGAGCTCGACGTCGTCCCCGGCGCCCCGCACGGCTTCGACGGCTGGGGCAAGGGCATCGCGATCGCCGACGACTTCACGGCGCGCTCGGTCGCCTGGCTGCGTGGCGCGCTCGGCGGCTGACCACCCGGCGAGGTCCGGCAGCAGCGCGACCGGCTCGCGGACCGGTTCTGCGGGACCAGGCCGCCGACGTCGACGCCACCCTGCGTGTCCTCGCGGCGATGGTCGCCGACCTCGCCGAGATCGAAACCCGGTGGCGGGCATTGACCCCCTCGGCCCCGTGACGCACGATCCGACCGAGATCGACCCCTCACCACTGGCGGTGCCCACGCATGTCCGACACGTTCACCTTCTCCGGCCGCGACGGCACCGCCGTCACCGCCTACCGCTGGCTCCCCGGCGAGGCGGGCGACCCGGTGCGCGGGATCGTCCAGATCACCCACGGCATGGGTGAGCACGCCCTGCGCTACCTCCCCCTGGCCGAGGCGCTGACCGCCCGCGGCTTCGCCGTCTACGCCCAGGACCACCGCGGCCACGGCGCCACCGCGGGCGGGCCCGAGAACTTCGGCGTCCTCGGCGACGACGGCTGGGCCCAGCTCGTCACCGACATCGGGCTGCTGTCCGCGCACGCCCGCACCGAGCACCCCGGCGCCCCGCTGGTGCTGCTCGGCCACAGCATGGGCTCGTTCGCCGTGCAGCAGTTCCTCGTCGCGGACGGGACCCCGCCGGACGCGGTGGTGCTCTCCGGCACCGCGCTGCTCGACCTCATGGAGCAGGGGCTGGACCTGTCCGCGCCGCTGGACCTGTCGTCGTTCAACGCGCCGTTCGAGCAGCGCACCGGCTTCGAGTGGCTCAGCCGCGACCCCGCGCAGGTCGACGCCTACGTGGCCGACGCCCGCTGCGGCTTCGGCATCGACCTGCCCGGCACGCAGGCGATGTTCGCCGCCGGCCGGCCGCTCGGCGACGTCGCCACCCTGAAGCGGATCCCGGGCGGGTTGCCGGTCTACGTCGTCGTCGGGGACGAGGACCCGGTCAACGCCGGGCTGGCCCTGGTGCGGCCGTTGATCGAGCGCTACGCCGAGGCCGGGCTGCACGACGTCACGCTGAAGGTGTGGCCGGGCGCCCGGCACGAGGTGTTCAACGAGACCAACCGCGACGAGATCGTCGCGGACCTGCTGTCCTGGCTCGACCGCGTCGTCCCCGGGAAGCGGGACGCCTGAGGTGCGCGTCGACACCACCGGCGGCTTCTCCGCCTCCCCGCTCGAGACCGAGGCGGCCGCGGTCGCCGCGGAGACCGCGGGCTACGACGCCCTGTCGGTCCCCGAGACCGCGCACGACGCGTTCGTGTCGCTGGCGCTGGCCGCCCGGGCCACCAGCCGGATCCGGCTGCAGTCCGCGATCGCGGTGGCCTTCGCCCGCACTCCGATGACGCTGGCCTACCAGGCCAACGACGTGCAGCTGCTCTCCGGCGGCCGGTTCGATCTCGGGCTGGGCTCGCAGGTCCGCCCGCACATCGAGCGCCGGTTCGGGATGCCGTGGAGCCGCCCCGCGGCCCGGATGGAGGACTTCGTCTCCGCACTGCGGGCGATCTTCCACGCCTGGGCCACCGGGGACCGGCTGCACCACCGTGGCGAGTTCTACTCCCACACCCTGATGACCGAGTTCTTCTCGCCGGGGCCGAACCCGCACGGGATGCCGCCGGTGATGCTGGCCGCGGTGGGCGAGCGGATGACCGAGGTCGCGGGCCGGGTCACCGACGGTCTGCTGGCGCACTCGCTGACCTCGCCGTCGTACCTGGCGGAGGTGACGCTGCCCGCGCTGCGCCGTGGGCGGGGCCGTGACGACCTCACCGGCTTCGATGTCTGCCTGCCGGTCTTCACCGTCCTGGGCGCCGATGCCGACGCCCGGGCCGCGGCCGAGGCCGGGGTGCGCCGTCAGATCGCCTTCTACGCCTCCACCCCGCCGTACCGCCCGGTGCTGGAGCACCACGGCCGCGGGGCGCTCGCCGACGAGCTCAACGGACTGTCGCGCCGGCAGGCCTGGGACGAGATGGCCGGCCTCGTCGACGACGACCTGCTGGACCTGTTCGCCGTCTCCGGGGACCCGGCCACGGTCGCCTCCGGGATCGCGGACCGCTACCGGGACCTCGTCGACCGGGTGTCGCTCTGCACCCCCTACGACGCCGACCCCGCCCTGGTGCTGGACGTGGTCACCCGGCTGCGGGCGACGTGAGCACGCACCCGGAGATCCGGGAGGGGGTCCGCGCGGTCTGCTCCGGCTTCGGGCCGGAGTACTGGCGCACCTGCGACCGCGAGCACCGGTTCCCCCAGGAGTTCCACGACGCGATGGCCGCCGGCGGCTGGATCGGCGTCGCCGTCCCCGAGGCCTACGGCGGCGGGGGCGCCGGGATCTCCGAGGCCGCCGCCGTGATGGAGGAGGTCGCCGCGTCCGGGGCGGCGATGAACGGGGCCTCGGCCATCCACCTGTCGGTGTTCGGGATGAACCCCGTCGTGAAGCACGGGTCGGAGGAGATGCGGCGGCGCTACCTGCCCCGGGTCGCCGACGGGTCGCTGCAGGTCGCGTTCGGTGTGACCGAGCCCGACGCAGGCCTCGACACCACCGCGATCACCACGACCGCTCGCCGCGACGGCGACCGTTACCTGGTCCGCGGACGCAAGGTGTGGACGTCGAAGGCGCCCTACTGCGACAAGGTCCTGCTGCTGGTGCGCACCACCCCGCGCGCCGAGGTGGCGAAGCGGACCGACGGGCTGTCGCTGCTGCTCGCCGACCTGCAGCGCCCCGAGGTCACGATCACCCCGATCGACAAGCTGGGCCGCAACGCGGTCGTGTCCTGCGAGGTCGTCTACGACGACCTGCCCGTCGACGCCGCCGACCTGGTCGGGGAGGAGGGTCGCGGCTTCCGGCTCATCCTCGACGGGCTCAACCCGGAACGGATCCTGATCGCCGCCGAGGCGCTGGGCACCGGACGGGCAGCGCTCGCCGCCGCCGTCGCGTACGCGAAGGAACGCACCGTGTTCGGGCGGCCGATCGGGCAGAACCAGGGCATCGCGTTCCCGCTGGCCGAGGCGCACATGCGGCTGCACGCGGCGGCACTGGTGATCGCCGACGCCGCGGCCCGCTACGACGCGGGCGAGCCGTGCGGCGAGCAGGCCAACACCGCGAAGTTCCTGGCCGCCGAGGCCGCGTTCTTCGCCGCGGACCGGGCGGTGCAGACCCTCGGCGGGTTCGGCTACGCCACCGAGTACGACGTGAGCCGCTACTTCACCGAGGCCCGCCTGATGCGCCTGGCCCCGCTGCCGCAGGAGATGGTGCTCAACCACGTCGCCGAGCACGTGCTCGGGCTGCCCCGCTCCTACTGAGCCCGCACACGACGGCGGCCGGTGCCCCCGCGCAGGGGACACCGGCCGCCGGTCGTGCCGTGTACTACCGCAGGCCCAGCTTCTTGGAGCAGGCCGGCCACGCCTTCCAGCCCTGGGCCTCCAGGACGTTCTCGGCGACGCGGATCTGCTCGGACTTGCTGGCGTTGTGCGCCTTGCCCGACCCACCGAGGGCCTTCCAGGTGGACTGCGTGAACTGCAGGCCGCCGGAGAAGCCGTTGCCGGTGTTGGTGTTCCAGTTCCCGCTGGACTCGCACTCGGCGAGCTTGTCCCACGTCGAGGTGGAGACGGACTGCGTCGGCGCCACGACCGCCGCGGGAGCGACCTGGGCCGAGGTCTCGGGGGCGGCCGTCGCGGGCCCGGCCAGGGCGAGCGGAGCGCCGAACGCCAGGACACCGGCGACGAGAGTTCCGACGAAACGCCCACGGATGGACATGCGAGTGCTGCTCATTGTTGATCACCTGAGGTCCGGACCCACGGCTTTCCGGGCGGGCCGGTCGCGCGGGGAGCGCAGTGCCGGTGTCGACGCGAGGGGACTCGCGGCCCGCGGCCCCGTCCCGGTCCGTGCAGATCGACTGGCCGGGGACCGCGGGACGGGGCCGTGGTGGCGTGGGCGGTTCCGGCGCTTCGGTGCAGCCCGGCCCAGTGGACCGGAGCGACCACGAAGGTCGCCGACCGGCCGAGATCAGGTCAAGCGGATGACCGGTGACGTATCACACGACGATAACGGCACAGCACATCATCGCAGCTCAGAGGAACTTTCTGCCGATCACGGAACCGACCGGAAAGGCATCGATACTTTCGATCCGGAGATGTTCCACCGGTCTCAACGGCGCTGTACGCCCTCTGCCCGGCGCAGGGTGAACACCGCGATCCGCACGACCATCGCGTCGAGCAGCAGACCGCCGAACGACCACGCGTCGAGCCAGGCGGTCCAGTTCGTCCCCTGCGCGACGGCGAGGAGCCCGGGCACGAGGAACAGCGCGACACCGAGCCCGCCGGCGACGGCACAGGCGAGCAGCGCCGGACCGTCGGCCCGGCGCAGCAGCAGGAGCAGCGACACGACGGCGGCCGCGGCCACGAGCCCGTCGAGCCCGGCCAGGACCGGCCCGGTGGCGCCGAACGCGAGCCGGACGTGCACGGCCGCCGAGAGCACCAGCAGCACGGTCAGGATCCGGCGTCCGGTCACCAGGCCGCGGTCGTCGCTCATGGGAACATCCTCGCCTACCGCACCCGCAGCACCAGGAGGCGGCAGTCGACCTGCTGCCCGGACCGGTAGGGCGCGACCTCGATCGAGACGGCCTCGAAGACGTCGGCGGCGGCGAGCCGGTCGACCTCGGCACGGTAGCCACCGGACTCCCAGACGTCGTCGAGGACGGTCGCGACCAGGTACCCGCCCGGCCGCACGACCCGGGTGAACTCGGCGAGCGCCGAGGGCCCGACGTGGGCGTGGGTGAGCGTTCCGACGCAGACGACGACGTCGTAGGAGTCGTCGGGCAGTGCCAGCGCGGCGGTCAGGTCGGCCTCGCGCAGGTCCCGGTACGCCCCGGTGGAGCGGGCCCGCTCCAGCATCCCGGGCGACAGGTCGATCCCGTCGACCGTGGTCGCACCGCGCTCGCGCAACGCGACGCCGACGAGCCCGGTGCCGCAGCCGGCGTCGAGGATCTCGCCGTCGGGGCCCGCCGCCGCGACGACGGCGTCCGCGGTGACCGCGGGCGCGACGTAGCCCTGGGCCTCGCCGGAGAGGTCGGCGTCGTAGGTGGGGGCCCACTCGTCGTAGAGCGCCCGGGCGTCGGCCGGGCCGCTCAGCGAGTAGGCGCGTTCCAGATGGGGGTCGCCCCCGGTGCTCGTGGCCATCGCCCGATCATGGTGGACGGCCCGTGGGCTGTCATGCGCGCCCGAGCAACCCCCGGCGCGGCGGGTCGGCGGCGAGCAGCGAGAGCGCGCACAGCGCGCCCCAGCCGGCGGCGACCATGGTCGCCTTCTCCCGGGCGTCGCGGTCGGGGAGCTGCGAGCCCAGCACCACGAGGTCGACGACGTCGGCGCCGACCCGCACTGCGATCGCGGCCTTGAGCGGGGTGCCGGCCGGGGCCAGCGCCATGGCCAGGCCGGACGCGAGGTCGCGCCCGCCGACCGCCCGCGCGAGCAGCGTGGTGCCCGCGGACGGGGTCCGGCCGCCGCCGGACAGCTTCGTCGGCGACAGCAGCACCTCCGGCTTCGCGGCGACGGCCGCACCGTAGGCGGCGGTGGCGGCGCCCAGCAGGCGGGGGATCCAGGTCAGGTCACGACGGGGCATGCACCCGGTGTACCCGTTCCGCAGCGGTTCTCGCCCACCCACACGGACCGGCGACCGAGCGGCCGGTGAGCGTGCCGAGTGCGAGCAGGGCCCCCACGGCCCGATCACCCAGATCGGCCAGAAGTGGCCCCCGCCCCCGCCCAGCGCGACGGCGGCCCAGATCGTCAGGACGATCACCACGACCCCCCCCCGCTCGGATACCGAAACTATCCACTATCCGCATCGGGACTGCACGTCAGAGCTCGTCGAGGAAGGCCAGTGCCGCCTCCGCCGAGGTGCGCCGCCAGGCGGCCAGCATCCGGTCGAACTCGTCGCCGTCCCCCGCCGCTGCGGCCCGGTCCTGTTCCGCCCGCAGCGCCGCGACGATCGGGGCCAACTCGCGGCGCTGGGCCTCGACCAGCGCGGTCGCGTCCCGGCCGTGCCGGTGCAGCACCGCCAGCTTGAGCAGGAACTCCGAGCGCAGGTCCCGCACGTGCGGCACCGGGATGCCCAGCCAGGCGTCGACGTGGCCGCGGCCGACGGGGGTGGCGGCGTAGAGGGTGCGGGGCGGGCCGCCCTTGGTCTCGACGGCCTCGGCGGTGATCAGGCCGGCGTCGACCAGCCTGCCGATCGCCCGGTAGACGACCGGGCGCGGGATCTGCCAGACCCGGCCCAGCTCGCCGTCGGCGGCGGTGAGCGCGGCGACGGCGAAACCGTGCACCGGGCGCTCGCCGGCCACGGCCAGCACGACCCACTCGGCGAGCCCGAGCCGTGGAAGCATCGGGCCAGCGTAGGGCCTCAGCGGTGGACGGCCGCCTCGTTCCCCGCATCCCAGGAGAAGCCGCGATCGTAGAGGAAGCGCAGCTCCGGGTCGCTCTCCAGCACGAGCCGCTGGCCGTCCCCGGTCAGCTCGACCCGGCCGTCGGACCGGGGCGTCCAGGTCAGCTCGGCGGTCCGGACGGCGGGCTCGGCCAGGGAGGTCGCCCCGGACTGCGGCGCGTTCCACTCGACCCGGATCGTCCGGTCGCCGACGGGCCGCCAGGTCCCGCGGACGACGGTGCTGTCGGCGAGCCGCACCGAGATCCCGGCGGAGCCGGTCTGCGGGTAGCCGGGTACCGGGAGCGGCGGGCCGACGTAGGTCCACTGCCCCACGGCCACGTGCTGCCAGCGGCGGTCGTCGGCGAGCTGCGCGGCGGGGGCCGTCGGGTCCTCCACCACCCGGTAGACCCCGGCGAGCGCGATGTCGGAGCGCTGGAACGGGGGCTGGAACTGCTGGAACAGCGCGCCCTGCGCGGCGATCAGCACCAGTCCGAGCACCGGGACCAGCCATCGGGTCACCCGGCGGACCCGCGGCCACGGCAGCAGCCGCGGGGACCCCTCGGTCGCCGCCGTCGGACGCCCGGCCAGGAACCGGACCACCCGTGGCAGCTCGGGGGCCGCGACGAGCGCGAACCCGACCGTCAGGGCGAGGGCGAGCTGCTTGACCGGCACGTCGTAGGTCATGTTCAGCAGGAAGACCGTGCCGAGGGCGACGGTCCCGAGCAGGCCGCCGATCCAGGCCGTGCGCCGGAACACCAGCAGCAGCACGACGACGAGCTCGGCGAACCCGGCCAGGAACTGGATCACCGGGGAGTAGGCCATGAACCCCCACAGCACCCCCATCGGGCTCTTCTCGCCGGTCATGACGAGCGCCTCGGAGTAGTCGGCCCGGCCCATCTGGGTCAGGGTGAGCTTGGACCAGACGTAGGGCTGCATGAGCAGGATCAGGACGAACCGCAGCAGCGCGTGCAGCGCCCACCCCACCCGGTTCCACCACGGTCGCGGCGCCGCCGCCTCCGCCGTCCCGGCCGCCGCGGCACCGTCCACAGCGTCCTCCCGCCGCACCGCGGCGTCCCCCCTCGTCCCGGTCATGGGCCGACGGTAGGGCGCCACGGCACGGTCGCGGATCCCTCGTCCGACCGATCCTCGGCGCCCGGCACTCCTCCGCGGGTGGGAGATGTGACGCACAGCCCGTCGATGCATCGCGCAACCATCCATGGGTATACACATGTCGATGCGGCCGTACGACCGCCCGCAGCTCGCCGTGGCACCGGCGCCCGGCCACACCCGAACCACGGCGTCGGCAGCGACGCCACGAGGAGGAACCGTGCCCACGACCGTGTCCGCCATGAAGACCGCAGGCCCGAACAAGCCGTTCGAGCGCGGCACCATCGAGCGCCGCGACCCGCGGCCGCACGACGTCGTCATCGACATCGCCTACGCCGGGATCTGCCACTCCGACATCCACCAGGCCCGCGACGAGTGGGGCGAGGGCATCTACCCGATGGTCCCCGGCCACGAGATCGCCGGAGTCGTCTCGGCCGTCGGCGACCAGGTCTCGCGCTACGCGGTCGGCGACCGCGTCGGCGTCGGCTGCTTCGTGGACTCCTGTCGCGAGTGCGAGAACTGCCTCGCCGGTGAGGAGCAGTACTGCCTCAAGGGCGAGGTGCAGACCTACAACGGCCGGCAGTACGACGGCGAGCCGACCTACGGCGGCTACTCGACGCAGATCGTGGTCGACGAGAACTACGTGCTGCGCATCCCGGACGGCGTGGAGCTCGACGTCGCCGCTCCGCTGCTGTGCGCCGGCATCACCCTGTACTCGCCGCTGCGCCACTGGAACGCCGGCCCCGGCAAGCAGGTCGCGATCGTCGGCATGGGCGGCCTCGGCCACATGGGCGTCAAGATCGCCGCCGCGATGGGTGCCGAGGTGACCGTCCTGTCCCGCACGCTGTCCAAGCAGGAGGACGGGAAGCGGCTCGGCGCGGACCACTACTTCGCCACCGAGGACGAGAGCACGTTCAGCGAGCTGGCGGGCCGTTTCGACCTGATCGTCAACACCGTCGCCGCGCAGATCCCGGTCGACGCCTACCTCGGGCTGCTCAAGCTCGACGGGACGATGGTCAACGTCGGTGTGCCGGAGGGCCCGCTCTCGTACCACGGCTTCTCCCTCGTCGCGAGCCGCAGGAGCCTGGCCGGTTCGAAGATCGGCGGCATCCGCGAGACCCAGGAGATGCTCGACTTCTGTGCCGAGCACGGCTTGGGCGCCGACATCGAGACGATCTCCTGCGACCAGGTCGACGAGGCCTGGGAGCGGGTCGTGCGGGGCGACGTGCGCTACCGCTTCGTGATCGACACCGCGACGTTCTCCTGAGCGCTGTCAACCCGGTGGGCGTCCCTGATTGAGACGCCCGCGCGCCACCGATCCGTGGAACGATCCCCGCGACGTTCCCGACGACCGTGACCGGAGGCTCACATGATCCTCATCGTGCTCAAGGCACAGATCCGCCCGGACAAGCGCGAGGAGTGGCTGTCCGGCATCGCGCAGTACACGAAGGACGTGAACTCCGAGCCGGGCAACATCTCCTTCGACTACTACGAGAACGTCGAGAAGCCGAACGAGTTCGTGATCGTGGAGGTCTTCCAGGACAGCGCGGCCGGCGACGCCCACGTGAAGACCGACCACGCCCAGAAGTTCTTCGACTTCATGGGCTCGGTCGTGCCGGAGAAGCCGCTCATCAACTTCCAGAGCGAGGACGGCAAGGACGTCTGGGTCGAGATGGGCGAGGTCACCCCGCACTGACCCGACCCTCCCGACGATGCCGGCGGCCCCACGGGTCGCCGGCATCGCCGTGTCCGGAGCGCAGCGAGCAGGCGGCTCGACTGCACCGGGCGGTGGAACCCGGGCGGACCGGACATCGGAACCGAGACGGTCCTTCCGGGTGATCGGGACGGGAGCGCACCGCGTCCGGGCCGGTCGGGAACGGGGTGCAGACTGACCCGGCACGACCGAACTTTTCGTCACGCAACCTGGGCGCTCCCCACGCGTCTCCCACGGTGACGGAACGATCACGTGGCGTCGCCACCCCGAGCGACGCGGACGAACAGGAGCACCCCATGGACACCGTCCGGCAGCGGCCCCGCCGCCTCGTCGCACTGGGCCTCGGACTGGCCACCATCGCGGGTGTCGCCGTCGCCGGGACCGCCCTGGCCGCCTCCCCCGCCGCCGAGCAGGCCCGCGCGCAGCCGCTCGTCCCCGGCACCCCCTGCTCGATCACCGCCAAGGCGTGCGTCGACCTGGACTCGCAGCGGTCCTGGCTCATCCAGGACGGCAAGGTCATCCGCGGCCCGATCGGTATCTCCTCCGGCGGCAACGGCCAGGAGACCCCGGTCGGTCACTCGCTGCGCGTCTACCGCAAGGACGCCGAGCACAAGAGCGAGGAGTCGCGCCTGCCCAACGGCGACCCCGCCCCGATGCCGTGGTCGGTCTTCTTCAACGACGGCGGCATCGCCTTCCACAGCGGCGACCCGAACCGGTCCTCCGCGGGGTGCATCCACGTCCCGCCGGCCGACGCCAAGGCGTACTTCGACTACCTGCAGATCGGCGACCAGGTGCAGGTCGTGAAGGCCTCCGAGGAGACTGCGGCCCGTAAGGGCTAGCTCGCGGGGGGTCACCGCATCGGGGGTTGCTGGGACGTCCGGCGTAACGCGGAGACGGTCGTGCGGCGACACATCGGACGTATCACCCGCACGTCCCCCGGAGCCCCCGATGGCCGAGAGCCGACCCGTCCGTCGCACGCCGATCGACCACGCCCGGCGGGTCGCCCGGCTCTCCCTCAGTGGCGGCGCGCGGGCCGCCGCGGTCCCGGTACGCGGCCTGGCCCGGCTCGGCCGCGACGTCCACGACCCCCGTTGGACCGGCCAGACCTGGCTCTGGCAGCCGGGCTGGGGGCGCCGCACGCACGACCGGCTCTACCGCAGCCCGGACCCGTACTCGATCGGGCTGTCGGCCTACGAGCAGCAGAAGTACGGCACCGTCATGGACGCGCTCGCCGGCCGCCGTTTCGACCGGGTGCTGGAGGTCGGCTGCGGCGAGGGCGACCTGTCGGTCCGTCTCGCCGGGCACACCGCGGCTCTGCTCGGGGCGGACATCTGCTCGGCCGCGGTCGAGCGGGCCGCCGCCCGGGTGCCGTCGGGGACCTTCGTCCGTCGCACGCTCCCGCACGAGATGCCCGAGGGCGACTTCGACCTGATCGTCTGCTCCGACGTCCTCTACTACTGGGAAACGGTCACGCTGCGGGTCGGTCTGACCGCCCTGCTGGACCGCCTGCGGCCGGGCGGGATGCTGCTGGCCTACCACTACCGCGGGGCGTTCGGTCAGGCCGGGACGGCCGACCGGGTGCACGAGGCGCTCGTCGCCGCCGCGACCGCCCGCGGACTGACGGTCCGGGCACACGAGACCGTCGACGGTGTCGGTCCCGACGGCGCCGGGCCCGCTTCGCCGTCGTCGTCCACCCCCAGGTCGCGGTGCCGTCCCCGCGCCGCCCGGAGCCGGGCGTCGCAGTCCGCGCACGTCGTTCCTGAGGGGTCGGCTGGGCCGGGTGGCGGTGCGGTCGCTGGACCGTCTGGGCGTTCTCGTCAGGTCGACGTGGACCTGTCGTGACCGGTCGGTTCCTGGTTACCGTCCGGAGCCATGACGGTCGACGCCGACGGACCCGCCGGGATTGCCGACGCACAGCGCGTGGTCACCATCCCCGAGCTGAGCGCACCGAGCTACCTGCAGGCGGTGGTGCTGTCGATCGCCTACCGCGACGAGCGCAACAGCGTCCCGCTCACCGTCGCCACCCCGGCCGGGCTGGTGTTCGGCAACGCCGTGCACCCCTCGGCCTGGCTGCGCGGCCTGGGGGACCAGCTGCGCCGGCTCACCGCCGACGATCCGGGCAACGAGTCCGCGGCGTCGATGGCCGACATGTTCGACGAGATGGCCGGCGGTCGCGGCGACGAGCGCCCCGGCCCGGACGTCCCGACGAAGGACATCCACTGGATCTACTTCACCGACGCGCTCGTGGTCCCGACCGCGGCGGGCGGGCCGAACTACGGCGAACCCGCCTGCTGGCAGGTGGCACTGCGCGACGTCACCGGCTGGACGATCGGCCTGCCGCCCGCCTGACCACCACGTCCGATGAACACCCGAACACGTGATCGCAAACTCGCAGGATCCGGGCCCCGCCACAGCCTCCCTTCGCAGGTCAGACGCTCCCTGCCCAGGTCAGCGGCACATCGGCGGAGCGCAGGTGTGACGACGACCACCCGGATTCGTCCGTGAGGATGCGCCACCCACGGGACTCCCATGTGTGTCGAGCGGATCGACAGGGCACCACCGGTACGAACCGGCCCCGATCCGGCCACTGTGAGGCCCGATACCGGGCCATGACCTGGAGGCACACATGAGCACCACCGAGACCAAGGCGACCAAGGCCCCGGCCGTCACCGGCACCCCGTCGGCCCTTCAGTCCGAGCACGGCAGCACCCGCATCGCCGAGACCGTCGTCTCGAAGATCGCCGGGCTGGCCGCCCGCGAGGTCAGTGGCATCTACGCCCTCGGCGGCGGCGCGGCCCGCGCGTTCGGCGCGCTGCGCGAGCGCATCCCGGGCGGCACCACCAACGCCTCGCAGGGCGTGTCGGTCGAGGTCGGCGAGAAGCAGGCCGCCGTCGACATCAACGTCGTCGTCGAGTACGGCGTCTCCATCGCCGACCTGGCGAAGGCCGTGCGCCGCAACGTCATCTCCGCCCTGGAGCGGATGACCGGGCTCGAGGTCGTCGAGGTCAACATCTCGGTCGACGACGTCCACCTGCCGTCCGAGGACGACGGCAAGGACGAGGAGCCGAAGAAGATCGAGTCCACCTCGCGGGTGGCGTGAGCGCCCGTACCGCCGCGGGCGGCGACGGGATCGTCGCCACGGGTGCCATCGACACCGACCGGATCGCCGACGCGGTGCTGGGCTGCCCCGGCGTCGCGCAGCTGCACGGCGGCCGGTTCGGTGAGGTCGCCACCTACCTGCCCGGACGCCGGGTGAGCGGCATCCGCGTGGACCCGACGGCCCCGGCCGTCGAGGTGCACGTGGTCGGTCGCTACCCGGCCTCCGTGGCCGAGATCGACCACCAGGTCCGCACCGCGCTGCTCCCGGTCCTCGGGGGCGCGCGGGTGGACGTGGTGGTCGGCGACTACGCCGGTCCCACCGAGCCGACGCCCGCCCGGCAGTCGGACTCGGCACCCGCCACCGGCGAGCTCCCGGTCCCGCCCGCGGCCACCCCCTGACCCGCCCGGACGCCCGTCCACATCCCCGGACGTCCGGTACCTCCTCGTCTCGAAGGACGTGACTGTGATGTCCCTGTCCACCAACACCCAGATCGGCCTGATCGCCGGTCTCGTCCTGGCCATCGCCGGCATCGTCGGCGGCTTCGGCGGGTTCGTCCTCGCCCTGATCCTCGGCGCGATCGGGCTCGGCGTCGGCCGCTGGCTCGACGGCGACCTCGACCTGTCCGAGCTCTCCGAGCGGTCGGGGCTGTCCGGGCGCGGCCGCGACAAGGTCCGGTGAACCCGGTGAGCACCGTCGAGCCGACGGGGACGGCGACCGGGGACCCGGACACGATCCGGGCCACCCGTCTCCCCCCGCCCCCGCCGGACGACACCCCGACCCGCTCGATCGACACCGGCACGGGCTCCGCGGACGCCTCCGCCGGTACGGCCCCGGAGGACCGGGGCCGGGTCGACGTCGCCGACCAGGTCGTGCAGAAGATCGCGCTCGGCGCCCTGGAGGAGACCGAGGGCGTCGGCGGAAGCACCGGCACGGTCGGGCGGATGCTCGGCCGCGACGACGCCGACGGCCACCCGCGCGTCGAGGCCACCGTCTCCGGGCAGTGGGCCCGGATCGACGCGCGGATCTCCGTCGCCTACCCGTCCCCGGTCGCCGCGGTCTGCGACCGCGCCCGCGCGCACGTCGTGCGGCAGGTCGAGGCGCTGACCGGGCTGTCCGTCGCGCGGGTCGACGTCGTCGTCACCGCGCTCACCGTCCCGGGCGCCGCCCGCCCGGCCGGGAGGGAGCTCGAATGATCCGCCGCCCCCGCAAGTCCCTCGCCGCGGGCATCGTGGCGCTGGTCCTGCTCGCCCTCTGCGTCGTCGTCGCCGTCGCGGTCGTGCAGCTGCTCCTCGGGCAGCGGCCGATCGTCGACTTCGGCCTGCTGGGCTCCACCGTCGCCGGGTACACCGGCGCCGACGTGCCCGTGCTCGTCGCGTCCGGCGTCGTCGCGCTGGTCGGGTTGGTTCTCGTCGTGGTCGCGCTGCGGCCGGGCACGCCGACCGTGTTCCCGCTGGCCTCGGCGGACGGGGCCGAGAAGCTCGACTCCGGCATCACCCGGCGCAGCCTGAACCGGGCGCTGGCCGACGCCGCCACCGACGTCGACGGCATCACCAAGGCGTCGGTGAAGAACACCGGCCGCCGCGCCGCCGTCACCGCGCACGCCGCGTTCGGTGACCCCAAGGACCTGCGCGACCGGGTCCGCAGCGCGGTCGCGCAGCGGCTCGACGCCGTCGGACCGGCCCGCAGCCCGAAGGTCACGGTGTCCGTGACCGGCACGAAGCAGCAGGAGGCGTGATGGCCAGCGCGACCCCACCGTCCCGGCTCAACCGGACCCTGCTGTTCCTGATCGGGCTCGTCCTGCTCGCCGTGGGGGTGTTCGGGCTGCTGTTCGGCACCGGCGTCCTGCGTCAGGTGCTCCCCGCGATCGACCCGTCGGTCCCGCTGCTGCCCGCCGGTCTCACGCTGCCCGGGTGGGCGCCGTGGGTGACCCTCGCCGTCGCCGTCGTGGTCGGGCTGCTGGCCCTGCGCTGGCTGCTCGCCCAGGCTCGTCGCAAGCCCCGCACCTCGGCATGGACGCTGCCGTCGGCGCAGGTCGCGGGTCGGGACGCCGGCACGACCCGGATCCACTCCGACCACGCCGCGGACGCCCTGGCCGCCGACATCGAGAGCTACGACGGTGTCCAGCGCGCGGCCGCAGCGCTCGTCGGCGACCGCCGTCGTCCGGAGATCCACCTGGACGTGACCGCGGACGACGGTGCCGACCTCGCCGCGCTGCGCACCCGGATCACCGACCACGCGCTGCCGCGACTGCGGTCCGCACTGGACATCGAGTCCGGACGCGCCGACCTGGTGCTGCGCCTGGCCGAGGAGAAGGCGCACTCGCGGGTGGGCTGAGCGACCGCACGCAGACGACGACGGGGCCCCGGATCACCGGGGCCCCGTCGTCGTGTGCGGGTGGGTCAGCGGGACCGGTCGACGAACCCGGCGCCGGCGATCCGCAGGCCGCTGCCGCCCGCCATGCGGAGCAGCCCGGCCATGGCGATGACCAGACCGACCATCTCGAGGGTCTCCTCGGTGCCGGCCAGCACGTTGTAGGTGAAGGACTGCACGTCGCCGGTCTGCTCGAACAGCGCCCCACCGGCCGACTCCAGCCCGACCGCGCCGAGCAGGAACACCGCCGCCCCGGCGACGACGAGCCAGGCCCCCGGCCGGCGCAGCACCATCGGCAGGCACAGCACCGCGACCGCCGCGACCAGCGCCACGGCCGGGATGATCCAGGCGTAGGTCAGGAAGCCGCTCGTGCCGAACGTGGTGTGGATGATCCAGCCGACCTGCTCGTGGTTCGCGGCGGTCTCGTCCATCGCGACGACCGCGCAGGACAGGCTGAGCAGGATCCAGCGCCATCGCTCGCGACGCACCGAGTTCGCCGCGATCAGCGCGAGCAGCGCCGCGTTGGTCAGGTGCAGCGCCGAGCTGAACCAGGTCGAGATGTTCAGCTCGGTGCCCAGCCGGATCGGGGCCGGGATCTCGAAGCCGGGCCGCCCGATGCCGTAGACGGCGGCTCCGTAGTGGGCCAGCGCCAGCACGGCGACGATCGCGGCGGCGGTGCCGACGACCGGTCCGCGACGCACCAGCGCCAGGTGCGGTGCGCCGGGCGCGGCGGCCTGCGCCTGCGGGGACGGCTCCGCAGGAGCCGGGCTCGCGGCCCCGGAGGCCCCCGCGGGCCGCGGACCGGCCCCGGCGTCCTCGGTGACGCGCGGGATGACGACCGTGGCCGGGTCGTCGTCGGCGCTGTGCGCGCCGCCGCCCTGGGCGCGGCGGCCCCGGGCGAGATGGTCCTGGGCGGTCATGTCCCCTCCTCCTCACCAGCGGCCGGGCAGCATCAGCGGGCGACGTCGACGAGACCGCAAGGTGGCTGGAAGGTAAACGAGCGTATGTCCGCCGGGAAACGCCGGGTCAGCTCCAGGGGCGCGCGGAGCGGGTGCGCCAGTAGCTCTCGGCCGGTTCGGCCAGCGCGGCGAGCTCCTCGGCCACGTCCGCCGGCAGCGTGAGCTCCGCGCCCGCGAGGTTCGACGCGAGCTGGTCGGTCCCGACCGGGCCGAGCAGCACCCGCCACGCCCACGGGTTCGCCAGCGCCGCGGCGACGGCGATCCGGTCCAGCCCGATCCCGGTCCGCGCGGCCAGCGCCGCGGCCGCACGGGCGCCCTCGGTGCCGTCCTCACCGCCCGGGGCGAGCCTGCCGTTGGCGAAGACCTCCTTCAGGATCACCCGGGCCCCGGCGTCGGCGGCCTCGGCCAGCGCCGGGCCCACCGAGGGTTCGAGCGGGTTCCAGGTGCTCTGGAACGAGGTGAACAGCGGCTCGCCGTCCACCCGGACCTCCAGCGCCCGGCGCACCGCGTCGGCCTGGGCGGGGCCGGAGGTGGAGATCCCGACCCGGATCCCCCGGTCGCGCAGGTGGGCCATCGCGCGGTGGACGCGCTCGTCGTCGAGGACGCCGGTGTCGAGCGTCGCGGAGTGCACGTGGTAGATCCCGAGGTGGTCGCCGAGCAGCTCGTGGCTCAGCGCGTACTGCTCGGTGAAGGCGTCGAGCGAGTGGTCCTTGATCTCGTGGGTGTCGGCGTCGGTCCGCCATCCGCCCACGTAGCGGTAGCCCCACTTCGATCCGATCTCGACGGGGTCCTCGCCGCCGGTCACCCCGGGCCGGTCGGCGAGCCAGCCGGCGAGGAACTCCTCGGCGCGGCCGTAGGAGCGGGCGACGTCGACGTAGCGGACGCCCGCGGCGTACGCGGCGTCGAGCAGGGCACGGGAACGGTCGCGCAGGTCGGCGACGTCGCGGGCGTCGCCGAGCTCGGCGGCACGGCCGGAGGTGATGTAGGCGGGGCGGGCGATCGCGGCCAGGCCGAGACCGAGACGGTGGGCGGGGGCGGGCATGCCCCCAGCCTGCCCCACCCGACGCCGGCGCCCCACCCGACGAAACACCTGTTGCACGACGGGGGCGGCCGGTACCGTCCCCCGGCATGACCGACGCGCCGTCCGGTGGCTGGGTCCTGCTGCTCGCGCAGCTGCCCGCCGCGCCCTCGAGCCCACGGGTCACGCTGTGGCGCCGGGCCCGCGCCGCGGGCGCGGTCGGCCTCCAGAACGGCGCGTGGGTACTGCCCGCGACCGACGAGCACCGCACGTTCCTGGAGGGGCTCGCGACCTACGTCCGCGAGGCCGGCGGCACCGCGTTCGCCCTCGACGTCGCCGCCGGGAGCAGCGACGAGGGCATCGTCGCCCGGATCCGCGCCGAGCGCGGCAAGGAGTTCGCCGAGTTCACCGAGCGCGGCGAGGCGCTGCTGGCCGAGCTGGCGAAGGAGTCCTCCCGGGACAACTACTCCTTCGCCGAGCTGGAGGAGAACGAGCAGGACCTGGATCGGCTCACCCGCTGGCTGGCGACGATCTCGTCGCGGGACTTCTTCCCCGACGAGCGCGGCAAGGACGCCGAGGCCCTGCTCGACCGCTGCCGGCACGCACTCGACGCGTTCACCGCCGCCGTGTACCGCGCCGAGGGCGTGGCCCCCGACCTGCCACCGCGTACGGACTGAGGCCGTGGGCAGCCGGTGAGCACCGGGGCGCACGCCGCGACCGGCGCGGCCGTGGTGGACGACCTCGGCACGGACGCCGTGCGGGGTCTGACCGACGCCGAGGCCGCGACCCGTCACCGGCGGCACGGCCCCAACCGGTGGGTGGTCCCGCGCCGGGTCACCTTCCTGCGGGTGCTGACCGACGAGGTCACCGAGCCGATGATGCTGCTCCTCGCGGCGATCGCGGTGCTCTACGGCGTCTGGGGCAGGTTCGACGACACCGTCGCCGTCGTCGTGATCATCGCGGCGGTCGTCGGGGTCGAGGTGTTCGCCGAGTTCCGGGCGAAGTCGGTCATCGCCTCGCTGGGCGAGCTCACCGCACCGACGACGCCGGTGGTGCGCGACGGGAGCACCGTCTCGGTCGATGCCACCGACGTCGTGCCCGGCGACCTCGTGCCGCTGGCCGCGGGCTCACGAGTGCCAGCCGACCTGCGCCTGGTCGAGTCCTGGGGTCTGCGCGTCGACGAGTCGACCCTCACCGGGGAACCCGTCGCCGCCCCCAAGGACGCCGCCAGGGTGCTGCCCGGCGACACCGCGCTGGCCGAGCGGGCGAACCTGGTGTTCGCGGGGACGACGGTCGTCGCCGGGCGGGCCCGCGGCGTCGTCGTCGCGACGGGGACGGCCACCGAGCTCGGCACGCTGACCGGGCTCGTCGTCGCCGCGCGACCACCCCGGACCCCGCTGCAGCAGGCCATGCGCGAGCTCGCGGGCAGCCTCGCGACGCTGGCGATCGCGTTCAGCGTGCTCGTCCCACTGATCGGGGTGCTGACCGGTCGGCCGTGGCGGGAGATGGTGCTGACCGGGCTCACCCTGGCCTTCGCGACGGTCCCGGAGGAGCTGCCGATCATCGTCAGCCTGGTGCTCGGGCTCGGCGCGCACCGGCTGTCCCGGCGACGCGGGCTGGTCCGGCGGCTGCGCGCGGCGGAGGCGCTCGGTCTGGTGACGGTGTTGGCCACCGACAAGACCGGCACGCTCACCCGCAACCGGATGGCCGTCGCGCGGATCGAACCAGCTCCGGGCACGGACGGCGACACCGTGGTCGCCCTCGGCGCGGCCTGCACCGAGACCGCCCCCGAGGCCGACGGCGGCTGGTCCGGCGACCCGACCGACGTCGCGTTCCTGGTCGCCGCCCGCGACCGTGGCCTGCCCACGCCGGCCGAGCCGGTCGCCCGGTTCCCGTTCGACCCCGGCCGGGAGACGATGACGGTCGTCCTGCCCGCCGGCGCGTCCGGCACCGCCACGGTGGTGACCACCGGCTCGCCGGAGTCGGTGCTGGCCCGGTGCGCGGCGCCGTCGCCGGAGACCGCGGGCCGGGTCGCGGTGCTGGCCGCCCGCGGCCTGCGCGTGATCGCGGTGGCGAGCAGGCCCGCGCCGCGGGTCCCGGCGACGGTCGGCGACGCCGAGCGCGACCTCGTCCTCGCCGGGCTCGTGGCGCTGTCCGACCCGCCGCGCCCGGGTGCCGCCGGAGCCGTCGCCGCCGCACGACGGGCCGGGGTGCGGGTGGTGATGCTGACCGGAGACCACCCCGCCTGTGCCCGGGCCGTCGCCGCCGAGGTCGGCATCGACCCCGACCCGGTGCTGACCGGTCGCGACCTCGACGGTCTCGACGACGCGACGCTCGCCGCCGCCGTCGCGTCGACGCCGGTGTTCGCCCGGGTCACCCCCGCGCACAAGCTGCGCCTGGTCACGGCACTGCAGGCCGGCGGGGAGGTGGTGGCGGTGACCGGGGACGGCGTGAACGACGCCCCCGCGCTCGCCCGGGCCGACGTCGGGGTGGCCATGGGCTTGTCGGGCACCGACGTGGCCCGCGAGGCGGCCGGGCTCGTGCTGGCCGACGACGACGTCTCCACCCTCACCCGTGCCCTGCACGAGGGCCGCACGCTGCACGGGAACCTGCGCAAGGGCGTCGCCTACTACCTGGCCTGCAAAGCCGGGCTGGTCGCGACCGTCGCCGCCGGGGTGCTCACCGGGATGGCCGTGGCGTTCACCCCGATCCAGATCGTGGTGCTGGAGATGTTCATGGACATCGCGGGCAGCGCGACCTTCGCCGCGGAACCCGCCGAGCGCGACGCCATGACCCGCCCGCCACGCGATCCGGGCGCACGCTTCCTGGACCGGGACCTGCTCGGCGACCTCGCCGCGGGAGCGGTGGCGTTGTTCGTCGCCGTCGGCGGGCTGTACCTGGTGACCGCCTCGCAGACGGTGGCGTTCGTGGCCTGGCTGTCCGGGCACCTGGCGCTGGCCTGGGTGATGCGGACCGAGCGGACACCGGTGCTGCGGTCGGGTCTGTTCGCGAACCGGTTCCTGCCCTGGTGGACGGTGGTGACCGCCGCGGCCGTGTGGGTGGCCACGACGGTGCCGGCGCTGCGGGACACGCTGCGGCTGACCCCGCTGACCGGTCCGCAGTGGATCGCTGCGGTGCTCGTGCCGGTGGCCGCGGTCGCGGTGCTGGAGCTGCGCAAGGCCGGCCGGCGGCGGGCCGCCACGGCACGCCCGGCGGGGTGATCCGTGCTAGACCACCGGTCGTGAACGGATCGGTCCTCTCCCGCCCGGCCCCCGAGCCGCCCCGTGTCGTCGCCGTCGGCGACGACCCCGACCAGGTCATGGACCTGTGGCCGGACGGCGGGCCCGGCCGCCCGCTGGTCGTGCTGGTGCACGGCGGGTTCTGGCGGCCCCGGTTCGACCGGGTGCACCGTCGGTCGACGGCAGGTGCGGTGAACGCGCTGGGGCTGCCCGTGGCGTCCCTGGAGTACCGCCGGGTGCCCGGCGACCCGGACGCGACCGTCGCCGACGTGCTCGCCGGCCTGCGGGCCGCCCACGCGATCGCCGGACCGGTCGTCGCGGTGGGGCACTCCGCGGGCGGGCACCTCGTGCTGCACGCCGCGGCCGTCGAGCCGTCGCTGATGAGGGCGACGGTGTCGCTCGCCCCGGTCGCGGACCTGGCGCTGGCCGACGCGGAGAACCTCGGCGACGGCGCGGTCCGCGCCTATCTCGGCGGCCCCGCGGCCGGGCGCACCGACCTGGACCCCGCGGTGGGCCCGACCCCGCCCGGACCGGTGACGATCGTGCACGGCGACGCCGACGAGCGCGTCCCGCCGGCCGTCTCCCGCTCCTACGTCGGCCGGCACCCGTCGGTGCGGCTGGTCGAGCTGCCCGGCTGCGACCACTTCGCGGTGGTCGACCCGCTGTCGGCGGCCTGGCGGACGGTGACCCGGGAGATCCTGGCGGCGGCGACGTGAGCGCGCCCGGCGGCCTGCCCCGTCACCAGCTGACGATGACCGTGCTGATGACGCCGGACATGGCGAACTTCTCCGGCAACGTCCACGGCGGCGCGATCCTGAAGCTGCTCGACCAGGTCGCGTTCTCGTGTGCGAGCCGCTGGGCCGAGACCTACGTCGTGACGCTCTCGGTGGACCGGGTCCGCTTCCGCGAGCCCATCTACATCGGTGAGCTCGTGACGTTCCAGGCGTCGGTGAACCACACCGGGCGCAGCTCGATGGAGGTCGGCATCCGGGTCACCACGGAGAACATCACCGAGCGGACCCAACGGCACGCCAACAGCTGCTACTTCACGATGGTCGCGATGGACGAGCACCGGCGTCCGGTCCCGGTCCCGGAGCTGGTCCCGTCGACCGACACCGAGCGCCGTCGCCGGGACGACGCACGCCGGCGTCGCGAGGTGCGCCGGGCCGGGGGCTGACCCCGGACACGACAGTGCCCCGGGACCGCGTTGTCCCGGGGCACGTCGAGGTGCGGAGAGATCAGTTGATCGAGTCGCCCGCGCCGGAGGTCTGGCCGCAGCTGTCGGACTGGTCGGTGGCCGAGTCACCGGAGACGGCCTTGGCCTTGCCACCCAGGCCGAGGGCCCCGGTGATGCCGCTCAGCAGGTTCGCGTCCTCGACCGGGACCTGCACGCCCAGGACGTTGACCGGGATGTTGTTGTTGCAGAGCTGGATCGGCACGTTGATGTTGTTGCCGCTCAGGCCACCCGCGAGCAGGCCCTTGGCGTCCTTGTCGATGTGGCCCGACTCGTGCTTGCCGTGGTGCTTGGCGGAGTCGCCCGCGTAGTCGCCGGCGAACGCCAGCGGGGAGACGGCGAGCAGGGACGCGGCGGACGCCGCGACGATGATTCCGGCCTTCTTCAGCACAGTTCTTCTCCTGATGAGGTGTCAGGGCCGTGGTGAAGGCCCCGTTCCATGTCGGCACGCTGACAGAAAGGGGGGAGCCCGTGCCGGCTGGCTGCGAATCTAGCGGGGTGGGAGTGCCCGAACAATTCTTCTACCACCATCGGGTGGCCGAATCACTTTCCGTTCGGATACTCCCACGATGGGGTCGGATGTGATCGGGGCGAATCGCCCGGAACGCCACCCGAACCGGCGACGACGACCACGGCGGGTGCCCACGGGCCCCACCCCGGACACGGACGTGCCCCGGAGCCGCGAGGGCCCCGGGGCACGTCAGCGACGAGGATTCGGTCAGTTGACCGAGTCGCCCGCGCCGGCCTCCTGGCCGCAGTTGTCCGACTGGTCGGTGGCGGAGTCGCCCGACTTGGCCTTGCCCTCGCCCAGGATGCCGGCGCCACCGGTGAGGCCGTTGGCCGCAGCGGCGTCCTCGACCGGAACCTGGACACCCAGGACGTTGACCGGGATGTTGTTGTTGCACGCCTGGACCGGAACCTGGGCGTTGTTGCCGTTCAGGCCGGCAACGAGGCCCTTCGCGTCCTTGTCGATGACGCTGTCCGAACCGGCGAACGCCAGCGGCGACAGGCCGATCAGGGCGACGGCGGACACGGCGGCGACGAAACCGGCCTTCTTCTTCTGCACAGTCTTCTCCTGGTGAGTCACAGATCCATGCGGATCCGGGCACGTGCCGGTCCGACGACAAAGGGGGAGCCCGAACCGGCTGAGGAGAACGATAGGGGGCGGAAAGCGCACGGATCAACCCGGGAAACACCATCGTGGGGAACAATCACCGAGGGTCAGTTATTCACACGATACGGTTTCGTCGCCGAGTCGGCCGTTCTGCACGACGACGGGGCATCGCCAGCAGGGCCGCGGCAGGGCTTCCCGGCCTCGGAGAGCTGGGCGAGACTGAACGTGTACCGCTTGCTCTGTGGACCCTGGTAGACCCTGCTCCAGCAGCGCCGCCACCTCGGGGTACTTCTCGGCGTTCGTCTTCGGGATCGGCAGCAGCGAGGTCCAGTGACGCCGAGCGCCTCGAGCGCCTTGGCGTAGGCGTTCTCGTGGGTCTGGTCGCGCACGATCAGGTAGGCGATGGTCGAGCGCGCCGTCCGGTTCGCCGTGCTCTCGTAGAGCCGACACTTCTGCAGCCGGCCGGTCGACCCGAGCATGAGGTTGTAGAGCAGGTTGCCGCTGTCGTAGACGTACTTGCCCGTCCACGGGTCACCCTGCGCGTCGACCGGCAGCGCGCCCTGGGCCCCACCAGATAGCCGCCTGCGCCCCGGGCGTTCTGGGGCCTCCGCGATCGACGCCGGGTGCTGTGGCACGACTGCGCGACGTGGCCCGTCGGCAGCCCATCACCCCGTGTTGTCGGCCCGGCCGCCGGGCCTGCGGTAGCCGACCTCCGCGGGCCCGTCGGCCCCGGCGCACCTGTGCCGCCCGAAGGTCCGACTCAGGGACCGGTCGAGCCGCACCGGACGCACCACGACACCGTCGAGGTAGGCACGCCCGACCGCGCGCACCGCCGCACGGACCGCGGGGCGCGGGCGGGGCAGACCGTGGATCTCCCGTAGGTTCGCTGGGGCGAGGACCCCCAGGATCTCCCGCCCGTAGGGTCGCAACGGGCCCGGCAGGACCCGGGCGCTGAAGTCGTCGGCCAGCGCGTCGGCGACCGCCCGGCCCGCCTCGCTCGGGGCGAACTCCCGGCGCTCGTAGTCACGCGCCCATGCCCGCATCTCCTCCCGCGAGCCGGGGATGTCGCGCAGCCGCTGCCGCTGCGCGACCGCCCGCCAGAACCTCCAGTGGGCCTCGAGCTCGGCCGGGGTGAACGGGGCCGCCCCCAGCTCCGCGGCGATGTCCGCCGGGTCGAGGGCCAGGGTGCTCAGCGTGTAGAGCGCGTCGTCGTCGCGGATCGGGAAGTGCGCGTGGATCTCGTTCATCCGCTCGATCCAGGCGATGCCCTCCGGCGAGTCCGGACCGAGGTCCAGGAAGCGGCCGAAGAACAGGATGGTGTCGTCGTTGCGCAGCGCGGTGTCGCGCACGATGTCGCCCGTGCCGCGCCGCCACAGGATGCGGGCCATCGCCGGCACCGCGACCTGCTTCATGAACGCCACGGTGAACAGCCCGAGCACCAGCCGGCGGTCGCCGTGCAGGGTCTGCAGGCTGGACCGTGCGATCTCGGCGTGGTCGGTCACCGGATCCAGCCGCGCGATGCGCCGGCGCTCGACGCCACCGATCGTCCACCGCAACCCGGCCGGGGCCGACGGACTTCCGGACGCACTGCTCATCGGACGGTCTCCGTTCCCGAAAGTTGACACTGCCTCGTGTCAATTTCAACGATGCTTCCGGAGACCACCCCGTGTCAAGATGCGGTGGTGGCCCACAGCGTGACCCGACCGCACCGCGGCGTCAGCGCCGCGGACCGGACGGCCGCGCGGCGGGCACGCCTGCTCGTCGCGGGCCGGGAACAGATCGCCGACGGCGGCATCGCCGGCGCGTCGATCGACGCAGTCTGCCGGCGGGCCGAGCTGACGAAGCGCTACTTCTACGAGAGCTTCGACGGTCTGGACGCCCTGCTTGCGGCGCTGTTCGACGAGGCGGTCTCGGCACTGGGCGAGGCGCTGGGCGAGGCGCTGGCCGCCGCCCCGCCGGAGTTCGAGCTGCGGGTGCGGACCGCCGTGCGCACCGTGCTCAGCACCCTGTCCGCCGACCGGGGCTGGTCGCGGCTGTGGGCCGAGGCGCAGGCGCACCCGACGCTGCGGGCCCGGCGCCACGCCGCGCTCGACGGGTTCGTCGCCGCGCTGTCCGCCGAGCTGACGGCCCCCGACACCGGGCGGCAGGACCCCGCGACCACCCTGCTCGTCCTGGTCGCGGGGGTCACCGAACTCGTCGAGCGACGGCTGCAGGACGACCTGGACATCGGCGACGACGCGCTGGTCGACCAGCTCGTGCTGATCGGCGTGGCCGCCTGTGCCCCGCTGCGCCCCGGCGCCGGGCCGCGGGGTCAGGCCGGGTAGAGCCGCACCGCGAGACGGTCGCCGAGGTCCACCTCGACCAGGGCCCGACCGTCGCCGTCGGCGACGACCTCCGCCGACCGCGCCCCGCTCACCCGGTAGGTCGCCCCGGGCACGAGACGGTCGACGGCGAGCACCGTCCGCACCGGCCTCCCGCCCGGGCGGAGCACCAGGTCGAGCGCGCGGCCGTCGGTCACCGCGCGGGCCACGAGCACGTCCGGGTAGGCCGCGTCGGCCAGCCGCGGACCGGTGCGCCACGTCTCCGGGACACCTCCGTGGCCCAGCAGGTCGCGCAGCGCGTGCCGCCGCCCGAAGCGGCCGAGGACGGCATAGAAGTTCACCATCGGCGACGCGGCGGCGTAGCGCCGCGCCCCGTCACGCTCCTCGACCGTCTCCCGCTCCGCGAGCAGCGCGGCCGCGGCGTCGGCCATCTCGTCGTCGCCGATCTCGCGGGCGGCCATCGTGATCGCCACCTGGGCGAAGGTGTCCCGGCCGAGCCGGTAGGAGCCGACGTCCACCCGGTTCGACGCCCGGGGCGGCAGGACGGGGCGGCCGTCGCGCAGCGACAGCTCGTTGCGCCGCAGCAGCCACCACGCGCGCTGCGCCAGGTCGGGGAAGGCGGGGTGCATCCAGTAGACGGTGTTGAGCTGCACCGCGGCACCGGTCCAGAAGTTCCACGACAGGCCGAGGTGCCGCGCCCGCACACCGACGATGCGGCCGTCGGGACGCAGGAACTCGTGCTCGTAGGACCACCGGAGCCGCTCGCGCAGGTCCTCAACGTAGGCGGTCCCGTGCGCCCGGTCGTGCCCGAGCATCGCGTTGATGCCGAACGCGTTGCAGACGGTGTAGACCCAGTTCGGCTCGCAGGGGATCAGCGTGTAGTCCGAGCGGTCCATGCCGTCGTGGATCTGCCGCGCGACGGCGTGGTGGTCGTGCGGGTAGGTCTCGTCGGGCGACCAGCGGAAGGTCAGCGCGCCCGGCTCGGCGTAGCGCCGGTCGTTGAGCAGCGCGTGGAAGCCGAGCATCGTGCCGTGCCAGCCGGTCAGCATGATGTTCTCGTCGGTGGCCAGCGGGTCCCGGGAGGTCGAGAGGTTGCCCCAGAGGTTCTCGGTCCGCCAGTAGCCCCAGACGCGACGGTCGAGCATCTTCTCGATCGCGTTGCGCTGGGCCTCGGCCAGATAGCCGGAGAAGGCGGGGGTCCGGGTGTACTGCGACATCCCGAGGCCGGTGCCCAGCGAGGTGAGCTGGTAGCGCAGGGCGCCCTCGCGGTACTGCTCCAGGACGATGAACCCGTCGAACCGGTCGAGCGGCTGCAGGGCGATGTCCAGCGCGTAGCGCAGGTGCGCCAGGTCCTCCGGGGAGCTCTCCGCCACCGGCGGACCGGTGTCGAGGTCCGGCGGGCCGCTGACGACGAACGACGTCGTGGCGAGCTCGGCGTTCAGCGCCGCCCGCCGCCGGTGCTGGGCACGGTGCCGCACGAGGTGGACGACGACCGCGAGCACCAGCAGGACGACCGGGACCGCGGGGACCACGGCGGCCGCCGCGCCCGGCACGGTCCGCGGCGCGACCGTCAGGGCGGCGACGACCGCCGCCGCCGTCCAGACCAGCGGCGGGAGCACGACCGGGCCCGCGTACCACCACAGGGCCAGGGACAGGACGAACACCACGACGGCGACGACCGCCGCCACGAACGACCCGTCGAGCAGGAAGCCCCCGCCCGGCAGGACGAGGCCGTGGCCGAACGCGGTGAACGCCAGGCCTGCTCCGAGCCACCCGGGCAGCGAGCCGGCGAGCCACACCACCGCGTAGACCGCCAGCGCCCGCCGCATCCGGCGGGCGGTCACCGGGCCGAACACGGGCACGTCGGGCAGCAGGACGGTGACCCCGCGGTCGCCCCCCTGGCTCGGCGCGGGACCGGCCGACGGGGCCGTCGCGCTCACCGGGTCACCCCGGCGACCGCTCCAGGCGCGGCACGCCGGGCGGGCGGCGCGAACGGGACGGGTGGCGGCGCCGCCGACGGGCGCAGCCGGAACCACAGCTCACGCACGTGGGCGACCACCAGTGCCAGGGCGACACAACACGCCATCACGTCCTCCTCGACGTCGACCGGGTGACGGGGACAGCGTCATGTTGATACGGCGCCGTGTCAACTATGCTCCGGCCCGTGTCCGGGATGGGATCGTTCGACACGGTGCTCGTCGCCGCACTGCTCGCGGCGGCGCTCGTCAGGGTCGCACGCCTGGGCGACGGCAGGCGGGTCGACACGGTGTGGACCACCCGAGAGTCCGACGCCGCGCACGTGGTCATGAACCTGTCGATGGCCGCGATGCACGGCCCGCTGTGGGGGCCGACGACCCGGTCGTGGGTCCTGGCCGTCATGGCGGCGGGTGTCCTCGCGACCGGCCTGGGCGTGCTCCGCCCGCCGGCCGGGCCCGGGCGACGGGCCGCGCTCGCCCACCACCTGCTCGCCTTCGCCGCGACGGGGCTGGTCGTGCTCCTCAGGAACGGCCACGGCCACGGCCACGGTCTTCCCGGCGGCACCCCGGTCGCGGTCGTCGTGGTGGCCCTGGCGGTGTGGTTCACGTTCGACCTGGTCGTGACGGTCGTCGTCGCGGTGGTGGGGCCGCCGGCCCGGGTGCTCCCGACAGGCGTCGGGGCACCGGCCGGACGCGACCTGGCCGCGCTGCGGGTGGCCGCGGTGCCGCACGGGGTGATGGACGCCGCGATGGTCGTCATGCTCCTGGCGGCGCTGTGACACGCCGGTTCAGCGCGGCGTCGTGACGGTCCGCACGGCCGCGGCGGGTCAGGCGGCGTAGACCTCGGCCGACAGCGCGGCATCGACCGCGGTGGCGAGCAGCGGACGCAGGTCCGGGCGGTCGGTCCCGACGGCGAGGACGAGCGCCACCGCGCGGAGCTGCCACGCACGGTCAAGGAGCCGCCCGTCGAGGTCGTAGCCGGACGGGCCGCGGGCCCACCGGGCATCCGGCGGCGCCGGGAACGGGGCGGGAGCCGGTCATCCGGTGACGTCCTCCCGGCCGAGCCTCAGCGCCGACACCAGGAAGAAGACACCACCGAGCAGGGCGTAGCCGGCGCCCCCGGTCAGGGACGCCTCACCGCCCGAGGCCATCAGCACGAACGAAGCGCCCGCGACGACCGAGAGGGACCCGCTCGCGATCATGGCCCCCTGGCCGCCCGCCGCGCGGCGCCGCAGGGCGACGACGAGCTGGGCGACCCCGGCGAGGACGGCCCAGGCACCCCAGACCCGCAGCACGGCCGGCACGCCCGAGCCGAGGGCGACGACGAGCCCGACGGCCGCGAACCCGCCCAGGACGATCGTGGCGTACAGGCCCGGGGGCACCCCGGTCGCACGCGAGGAGCGGGCGTCGATCACCGCGGCGGCCAGGTCCACCAACGGGTAGAGCACCAGCAGCGCCGCGGTCAGTGGGCCGACCTCCGCCGCGTTCGGCAGCAGCAGCGCCGCCCAGAGCAGCGCGAACGCGAACCGCGCGAGGTACAGGCGCCGTAGGGCGACGATGCCGTCGACCGGCCCCGGGCGGGGGGTCCGCACGGTGCGCCGGCCGGTGGTGGGCGAGCTCGACATGATGCCTCCTGGAGAGAGAAAGACCGTTCTTCCTACGCATCCCGAGCATGCACGCCTGACTCGCCACAAGCAAGACCGATCGTTCTTTCTGCTAACGTGGGACCGTGGCTGCACCGACACGCACGACGTCCGGGGCCGGGCGCTCCGAGGCCCGCGAGCGGCTGCTCGCGACGGCGAGCGGGCTGTTCTACCGCGAGGGCATCCGGGCGGTCGGGGTGGAGCGGATCCTCGCCGAGACCCCGACCACGCGCGCCACGTTCTACCGGCACTTCCCCTCGAAGGAGGCGCTGGTCGTCGCCTACCTGCGCGGCGTCGACGCCCACACCCGCGCCGCCCTCCGGGACGCCGTCGCCTCGGCCGCCGCCCCCGACGACGCCGTCCGCGCCGTCGGCGCCGCGCTGGTGGACGACCTGAGCGGCGCGGACTTCCGGGGGTGCGCGTTCCTCAAGGCCGCGGCCGAGTTCCCCGACCCGGAGGACCCCGTGCGCAGGGTCGTCGCCGAGCACCGCAGCTGGTACGTCGCCAGCCTCACCGAACTGTTCGCGCAGGTCTTCGGGTCCGCGCCGGGGCACGGGCGACCCGAGCACGCGGCCCAGCACTTCCTGATGATGCGCGACGGGGCCATGGCCGGTGCCGACATCGACGGGGCGGGCCACGTCGGCGCCGCGTTCCGGCGCGGACTGGAGGGGCTGCTCACGCTGACCCACTGAGGTCGGCGATCGCGGGCCTACCGCACCCCGCAGTCGGTGCACTCCGCCGGGCCGAAAGGACGGCCATCCGACGCTACGCAGGTCGATGTGCGGCCGCCGGCGCGGCTCGTCGACAGGGCCGGGACGACACGCCCCGGCATCACGTGCGCAGAAGTGCCACGAGCGCGTCGGGCCGGTCGAGGGGCACGATGTGCCCGCAGTCGTCGAACAGGTGCCCGTCGAGGACGTCGGCGACCCCGCGCAGCTGGTTCTCCAGCGCGCGACCGACCGACGCGGCGCCGACCGCGGTCGTGGGCACCGTCAACCGGGCCTCGGCCACCGCCGCGGCGAGCTGCCGTCCCGTCTCGGGCAGCGCCCGGTAGACGGCGAGCGCGCAGCGGAGGGCGTCCGGGCGCGCGAACGCGTCGGCCATCGCGACCCGCAGCTCCGAACGGATCCCACGCCCGCGGGTGCCCTGGTCGAGGAACCACCCGGCGTAGGCGGCCTCGTTCCCGCGCAGCACGCTCTCCGCCAGCCCCGGGACCCGGTGGAACCCGAACCACCACGGGGGTCCGCCCTCGAAGAACTCCTCGGCGCCGGGGAGTGTCCCCAGGGTCGACTCGACCAGGACGAGCCGCGCGACGAGGTCCGGGCGGCGCAGGGCGAGCAGGAACGCGGCGGGGACACCCGCGTCGATCGCCACCACGACCGCCGGCGCGGCTCCGAGGGCCACGACCAGCTCCTCGAGGTCCCGGGACAGGGTTCCCGCGTCGAGCCCCTCGGCCGTGCGGGTGCTCGCCCCGAACCCGCGCAGGTCCGGCACGACGACGCGGTGGTCCTCCCGCAGCGCGTCGCGCACCTCGGACCACACCAGGCCGGTGTGCGGGAAGCCGTGCACGAGCACCATCGGCGGCCCCTGCCCCACCTCGTCGACCGCCAGCTCGACCCCGTTGACGGCGACCATCCGCACGACGACCTCCCAGTCGGTAACTCCTGGTGACCAGATCACCTAAGCTCACCGACCATGGAGGCGGAAGACGGCACGTCGACGGCACCTGGTGAGCCCGGGGTGACCGACCCCCGTCGCGGGGACCTGTTCTCCCCGGACTGCCCCACCCGTCGCCTGCTCGACCGGCTCGGCACGAAGTGGACCTCGATGGTCGTCGGACCGCTGGCCGACGGCGGGGAGCTGCGGTTCACCGAGCTGCGACGACGCGCGCCTGGGATCTCCCAGAAGATGCTGTCCACGACGCTGCAGAACCTCGTGCTCGACGGCCTGGTCGCCCGCCGCGTCGAGGACACCGTCCCGCCACGCGTGCACTACCGGCTCACCGAGCTCGGCGCCTCCCTCGAGACCCCACTCTCCGCGCTGCGCGAATGGGCGCAGCAGAACATGGCCCGCATCGACGACCACCGCACCCGGACCGAGGCGTCCCGCGCGGGCCGATGAGCACGGGCCGGGCCCCGTCCGTGCGGGGTCCCGCGTGCACCGCGTCGGCCACCGCCGCGAACCCCGCTGTCCGGGCTGGTCGGGCACCAGGAGGTGGACCGCGACGGCGAGGCGTCGACGATAGGCGTCACGGGTCTCCACCTGGTGCTTCACGCCCACCGATGTGCTGATCAGGGTGTCGGCGATGTCGACGGCCGTGGGGCGGTCGACCGTCCGGGCGAGTGCGTCGACGATCAGCTACCGGAACCTGGCGCAGCGGCTCGGCGGTCGACGCGAGCGAACGTTCCGCGGCAGCCAGCGAGCGGACGTGGATTTCGACGACCTCCACTTCGACCGCCGCGCCTACGACCCCCAGATCGCCTACGCACAGTCGAAGACCGCGAACTCCCTCTTCGCGGTGGGTGCGACCCGACGATGGGCCCGGGACGGCGTCGTCGCGAACACCGTCAACCCCGGCGGGGTCGCCACCGGGTTGCAGCGGAACTTCACCCGGCACCAGAAGGACTCCCTGGCCGCCGCGGAAGCAGCAGGAGTGTTCACCTACAAGACCGTCGAGCAGGGAGCGGCGACGAGCATGGTGGCCGCGGTCGACCCGCAGTTCGCGACGTCCGGAGGCCACTACCTCGACGACTGTCAGGAGGCCTACGAGGTCCCGAACGACGCCGACCTCGCCGACCACCCCCACGGCGTCAAGGCCTGGGCGCTCGACCCCGACCGCGCCGACCGGCTGTGGACGGTGTCGGAGCAGCTCCTCCGTCCATGAGCTCGTAGGTGCCCGCTCAGCGTTCTCCCTGCGCAGCTGCGCGGACTCCTCGAACTCCTCGGTCGTCGAGCGGGCCGGCGCCACGGACGCGGTCCAGCAGCGCGATCGGGTCGTCGGACACACTCGCTCCGCGCCACGCCACGTAGCCGTCAGGTCGAACGAGCACCATCGGCGCCGCATAGAGCCGGACGACGGCGGGACGGTCGATGCGCAGCACCCTCAGCGGCACCCCGAGGGCGCTCGCGGCACGGACCATCGGAGCCGGGTCGGCGGTGGCCGTGGCGACCAGCACGAAGCCGTGGCCGAAGTGATCGAGGGTGGAGCTGCCGTCGGGAAGCCAGGCGTGCGGCGCGCGGCACCCGGGCCAGGTCGAGGGAACATAGGCGTCCGGCTCGTCGGGCGGCTCGGGGGTGCCGTCCGGCAGGCAGATCGGTGAGCCGGCGTAGCGGTGGCCGAGCTGCACCCCGATGCTGCGGAACTCGCGCCCACGCAGCCGCGTGATGAGATCGCCGGTCACTCTGCGCGCCTGCGCGCCGACGCCGACCGGGCGATCGAGGAGCGGGTCGGGGGTCAGTCGGGCATCCGAGGTCCAGTTGCTCGACGCCTCGGAGACGTTGCGCATCGCCACCGGGCGTCGCTCGATCTCGTAGCTGTCCAGCAGGTCGGAGCCGCCCCAGCCGTGCAGGACGGCCGCGAGCTTCCAACCGAGGTCCACGGCGTCTCCGATCCCGGTGTTGGCGCCGAAGCCGCCCTTGGGCCACAGCAGGTGCGCGGCGTCGCCCGCCAGGAACACCCGGCCGTCCCGGTAGCGGTCGGCCACGACCCGGTGCCCGCTCCACGGCTGAGCCCGCAGGATCTCGGTCTCGATCGGCTCCCCGACGGCCTCGTGCACCCAGCGGACGGCGTCCCCGTCGGCCGGCTCGTGGTCGAGGTAGACCGACAGACGCCACTCGTCGACCCCGTCGACGACCGTGATGTAGGGCCGCTTCTCCGAGGCGAGGGTCTGGATCTGTGCCGCCCGCCCGCCGGTGCGCTCGACCAGCAGCTCCCGCAGCCGCGGGGCCCGGAAGTGCACGGCGAAGTTGTGGCCCTGGGCGAAGTCTCCGACGAGCTCGATCCCGAGCGCGCGCCGGATCCCGCTGCGGCCGCCCTCGCAGCTGACGAGGTAGGCCCCCGCCTCGATCCGTTCGACACCGGTGACGACGTCCCGGACGCGTGCGGTCACCCCCTCGGCGTCCTGGGCGAAGTCCTCCAGCCGGTTCCCGTGGGCGATCTCGACGGTCGGCAGTCCGGCCGCGATCCGCTGCAGCAGCGGTAGGAGGGAGAACTTCGAGATGAAGGCGGGGCCCTCGGGGGTCACGTCGGCGTACTCGCCGGGGCTGGAGTTGGTGACCCCGTAGTCGAACTCGGCCAGCACGTGCCCGACCACCTGGGTCATGAACAGGATGCGGTGCGGGTGGTCCGGTCCCGGCAGGCACTCGCGACGCGCCTCGGCCGCATGACCCCACCGCCGCAGGTGCTCCATGGAGCGGGAGAAGATCGCCTCCCCGGCCGGGAAGACCACCGACCCGTCGGTCTCGTCGACGAGCAGCACCGGCACGTTCCGCCAGCCCAGCTCGATGGCCGTGCAGAGGCCCACCGGGCCGCCGCCCACCACGATCACACGCCCCGGCCCGGGCGTCCGGTGCGCGCTGTCCGCTGCAGGTCGTCTCACTCCGGCACCTCACACGTCGTCGTCGATCGAGCTGGGCACTGCCGCGGGAGCGCCGCCGCCGTGCGTTGACACCCGTCATGGAAGCACTACTCTTGAGTCACACTCAAGAGAGGAGCTGCCCGTGAATCTCATGCTCGACGACGACGTCAGCCAGTGCCGGCAGCACGTCATCGGCTACCACCTCGCGATCGACCGCGGACGGGCCACCACGGGGATCGACGCCTTCACCGACGACGCGGAGTTCGAGATCCGCGGCGAACGGCTCCGTGGGCGCGCCGCGATCCTCGATTTCCTGACCCGCCGGGAGGCCATGCCGGACCGGCAGACGACCCACCTGATCAGCAACGAGCACCTCGTCGAGCGCAGCGCCGACGAGATCACGCTCGGCTGCCTGGTGCTGCTCCACATCCGCGGTACCGACGGCACCTACGACCTCGAGAAGATCCTCGACACCACCCACACCCTGCGCCGCACGGCCGAGGGATGGCGCATCGCGCGACGGACCTCGCGTCCGTTGCACGGCCCCACCGGAGGTGCGGCATGACCGCCGCGACCGACCGGCCCGCACCGGGGCAGACCCCGACGCGGGCCGTCCCGCTGCAGATGGCGGAGCTGGTACTGAAGACCGGGCGCTTCGAGCAGATGCACGCCTGGTACTCGCACGTCCTGGGCGCCGGCCCGTTCTTCGAACGCACCCCCGACCCGGACGCCCCGCCCCGCCCCGCGGGCATGCCCGAGCGCGCGGTGGACGTCCGCCTCGCCTTCTTCCCCGTCCGGGACGGTCAGGTCCTCGCCCTGTTCGGGATCGACTCCCTCGCCGGCGTCGAGCCCGCCGGGCCGGGCCTGCACCACTTCCAGTTCGGCGTCGCGTCCCTCGCCGACCTGATCGCCCAGTTCGAGCACCTGCGGGCCGCCGGAACCCATCCGCACCGCGCGGCCAACCACGGTCAGGCCACGAGCTTCTACTTCCGCGATCCGGACGGCAACGTCGTCGAGTTCTCCTGCTCGAACTTCGACACCCCGGAACAGGAACGGGAGTTCATGGCGAGCGCGGAGTTCGCCGCGAACCCGTCCGGGCTGGAGCTCGATCCCGACCGGTTCGCCGGGCACTTCCACGCGGGCGATCCGGACATCCTCGACCTCGACAACCAGGCGGTGGCCCGATGAGCAGGCTCGTCAGCACCACGAAGGGCATCGGCAGCCACGACGGCGAGACCGTCGCCCTGCTCGACGTCGACACCCCCGACCTGGGCGAGGCCCTGCGCGCGGGGTACGACGTCGCGGACATCGCCGCGGCCACCGTGCGCGAGCGGATCCCCGTCGCCCAGGTCGAGCTGCTCCCGACGATCCCCAGGCCCTCGAAGATCTGGGCCGTCGGCTTCGCCTACGCCGCGCACCGCAGCGAGGTCGGGCGCACCGAGCACCCGGACGAGCCGCACATCTTCCTGAAGGCGCCCTCGTCGGTCATCGCCTCGGGACAGGCGACCCGGTTCCCGCGCGTGGCGCCCGAGCACGTGGACTACGAGGGCGAACTGGCCGTCGTCGTCGGGCGGCGCGCCACGGACGTCGAGGTCGACGACGCGATGAGCCACGTCGCGGGCTACACCATCTGCAACGACGTGAGCGCCCGGGACGTGCAGAAGGGCCTCGTCCCGGGACGTGGCGCGGACGTGAGCGCGGCCAAGAGCTTCGACACCTTCACCCCCATGGGGCCGTGCCTGGCCACCCTGGACGAGTTCGACGATCCCGGAGACCTGCACCTGCAGACCTGGGTCGACGGCGAGCTGCGCCAGGACGCGCGCACCTCCGATCTGATCCACCCGGTCGGACCCCTGATCTCCTACCTGTCACGGCAGACGACGCTGGAGCCCGGCGACGTCGTGATGACCGGGACCCCGGCGGGCGTCGGCCATCCGCAGGGGCGCTACCTGCGGTCCGGCTCGGAGGTGCGGATCGCGATCGAGGGGATCGGCACCCTGGTCAACCGCTGCGCCTGATCAACCACTGCGCCTGAGCCGCGCGGTCACCGCGGTCGGGCGGAGTCAGTCCGACGGGACCGGCGCCGGCAGGTCGCGGGCGCGGGCGGAACCCAGGACCGACTCGAGGAGGAACCGCATGAGCTGAGCACCCGGGCGCGGCGGCGCGACCTCCACGTTGAAGCCCTCGAAGAGGGTGACGGCGGTGTCGGCGACGAGCTCACGATCCACGGACGGGTCGTCGAGGTCGTCGACCATCTTCCGGACGAGGTCACGGATCCAGTCGAGGAAGCGGTCGTGGGCCTCGCGCACGGCTTCGGACTGCAGGAGCCTGCCGTGCATGGCCTGGTGCAGCGGCCGGAACACGCGCATGTCGTTGAGGCCCCGGACCAGGTGCGACATCGGGTCGTCGTCCGCGTGGTCCTCGTCGAGGATGCGGATCTCCCGGCTGAGCATGCGGTCCATGACCGCGGCGAAGACGTCGTCCTTGGACGGGAAGTACCAGTAGACCGCCGCCGGCGCGACGCCGGCGGCGCGGCTGATGTCGGCCATCGTGGTGCCGGAGTACCCGTGGCTGAGGAACAGCTCGGTGGCGACCGCCAGCACCTCGGCCTTCCGCTCCTCGCGCGGGATGTGCTGCCTGTTCCGGGGCACGGCCGATCGCCTCCTTCGGGTGCTCCGCGCGGCGCAGAGGCGGCTCCAGCTTAGCCATCCGCGAGTGAGGGGTCGGAGGGACCTCTTGATCGATCCTCATCCTCTTCGCCGGGATGCCGCCGATTCCGCGGCTGAACGAGCCACTGGGACGTCCTTGACAGTACTCTTGATTGCCATTCATCATTCGTCCCCATCGCAGCGGCACGGCCCGGCGCGCCCCTCCACTCGCCGGTTTCCCGACCCCACCGTGATCACGCCGAGCACGGCAGGTCTCACGCACGAACACTCACGACAGAGGAGTCCAGTGTTCCCGCAGAGCGAATCCCCACCCGCCCCCGTGAGGTCGGGCACGCGCCACACCCGTCGGGTCGCCACGGCGAGCTTCGTCGGCACCGCGATCGAGATCTACGACTTCAACATCTACGGCCTGACGGCGGCGCTGATCTTCGGTCCGCAGTTCTTCCCGACCTTCTCGCCCGTCGCGGGCACCCTGGCCGCCTTCGTGACCTTCGGCGCCGGGTTCATCGCCCGGCCTCTGGGCAGCATCGTCCTCAGCCATCTCGGTGACCGGGTCGGCCGCAAGTCCACACTGGTCGCCTCGCTGGTCATCATGGGTGCGGCCACGTTCCTCACCGGGCTGCTGCCCACCTACGCGGTGATCGGCATCTGGGCACCCGTCCTGCTGGTCGTGCTGCGCCTGGTGCAGGGCTTCGCGGTCGGCGGGGAGTGGGGCGGTGCGGTCGTGCTGGGGGTCGAGCACGCGCCGACGCACCGGCGCGCCTTCTTCGGCTCGTTCACCCAGATGGGCAACCCGGTCGGCATCGTCCTGGCCTCGCTGACCTTCGTCCTGCTGACGACGTACCTGCCCGCCGACGTGTTCAGCTCCTGGGGCTGGCGGATCCCGTTCCTGGCGAGCATCGTGCTGATCGGCATCGGCATGTGGGTGCGGCTCGGGGTCGCGGAGAGCCCCGACTTCACCGCCGTGCAGCGCTCCGGCGCCATCAGCCGCTCGCCGGTCTGGGACCTGATCACGACCAACTGGCGGGAGATGCTCCTGGGCGGTCTGTCGTCCACCGCCGCGCCCACCCTGGGCTACCTGATGTTCGTGTACATGCTCGCGTACTCCAGGCAGGCCCTCGGGCTGCCCCCGACGTACGTGCTCTGGCTGACCGTCGCCGCCGGGGTGGTGTGGATCCCGCTGGTGCTGGTCACCGCGCGGCTCGCGGACCACATCGGCCGCAAACCGGTCCTCCTCGGCGGGCTGATCGGCATCGTCGTGTGGTCCCTGCCGTTCTTCGCCCTGGTCAACACCGGGTCGCTGGCCGCGATGATCGTCGCCTACCTGGGCGGCGTGATCGCCGTCTCGTTCGCCACCGGCGCACAGGCCGCCTTCATCGCGGAGCTCTTCCCGGCCCCGGTGCGCTACAGCGGGACCTCGATGGCCTACCAGCTCGGCTCCATCCTCGGCGGTGGCGTGGCGCCGATCGTCTTCGCCCTGCTCTACGCCAGGAGCGGCTCCTCGACCCCGATCGCCGGCTACCTGCTGGCCACCGCCGCGCTCAGCCTCGTCGCCACCGTCGTGCTGTTCGCCAGGGGCAGCGCCCGCAACGGCGGGACCGCGTCGACGCGCCCCGAACCCACCCCCGCAGTGGAGGGCACTGCCGATGCGCACTGACCACGACCCGACACGCGTCCTCGACCACGACGTCGTCGTGGTCGGGGGCGGCCCGACCGGGCTGAGTGCGGCCATCGGTCTCGGCCGCCTCGGGGTACGGACGCTGCTCGTCGAACGGCGGGCGACGACCTCGTACCACCCGCGAGGGCACGTGGTGAACGGGCGCTCCCTCGAGATCTTCCGCAGCTGGGGGGTCGCCGAGGAGGTGCTGGCGGCGGGTCTGCCGCGGGAGCGCAACCGCGGAAGCGCGTTCGTCACCCGGCTCGCCCACCCCGAGTTCGGCGCGCTGGTCACCCACGGCCACTCCCCGGAGTTCGACCGTGAGGTGGCCGGTTACGCGCCGCACGTCAAGAGCTCCTGCCCGCAGGACGTGCTGGAGCCGATCCTGCTCAGGGCCGCCTCGGCCCTCCCGGCCGTGGACGTCCGGTTCGGCACCACGGTGCTCGGTGTCGACGACGCCGACGACGCCGTCACGGTCCGCCTGTCCGCGGACGGAGGACCCGAGTCGCAGGTCAGAGCCCGGTTCGTGATCGCGGCCGACGGAGCGGCCAGCCCGCTGCGCGACCAGCTCGGCGTGCGGCTGGAGGGCCCGGAGCGCCTGGGCGCCCAGATGGGCATCTACTTCCACGCCGACCTGTCGCGCTACGTCGCCGACCGCCCCTACCTGCTGTGGTGGGTCTACAACCCCGAGACCACCGGCGTGCTCATCACCCTCGACGGCCGCCACCGGTGGTCCTACAACTTCGCCTACGATCCGGCCACGACCGAACCCGGCTCGTTCACCCCCGAGCGCTGCGTGGAGATCGTCCGCGCCCTCGTCGGCGACCCCGATCTCGACGTCGACGTCCGCAGTGCCCGGCCCTGGCAGATGCAGGCGCGCGTCGCCACCCGGATGCGCGTCGGGAACGTCTTCCTCGCGGGCGACGCCGCGCACCCGCTGCCGCCCACCGGCGGGCAGGGGATGAACACCGGTGTCGGTGACGTGCACAACCTCGCGTGGAAGATCGCCGCGGTGCTGCGGGGGCGGGCCGGCCGGCACCTCCTGGACACCTACGAGGAGGAACGCCGTCCGGTCGCCCGGTTCAACGTCGACCAGAGCCTCGCCAACGCCGAGCGGATGGCGCGCGCCGGGCTCGGCGGGATGCTGGAGAACGACCTCGACTTCGTGGCCCGGATCGAGACGCTCGACGACGCCGAGCTCGAGCCGGTCCGGGCGGCGATCGCCGAGCAGCGCGAGCACTTCGAGTACTACGGCCAGGTGTTCGGCATCTCCTACGAGTCACCCGGGATCCGGCCGGACGGGACCGAACCCGTCCCCAGCCCCGTCGGCCGCTACCTCCCGGTCGGGCGCCCCGGCGCGCGTGCGCCCCACCTGTGGCTCGACCCCGACCACACCCGTTCCCTGCAGGACCTGTTCGGCGCCGGGTTCGTCCTGCTCACCACCGCGGCGGGGAAGCGGCGGTGGACGGCACCGGACGAGGTCGACGTCGTCGCCGTGGGAGCCGAGGCGCGGCACGCCGGCGTCGAGGACGACTTCCGCGCCGTCTACGGCATCGGCGCCGACGGGGCCGTGCTCGTCCGCCCGGACGGGCACATCGCCTGGCGCGCTCCCGCGTTCGATCCCACGATCGACCTGGGCGACGTGCTCGACCACCTGCTGCTCCGGCAGCCCGACCTCATGGAGGCAACCGCATGACCTCGACCGACCAGCACGCAGGGGCGGCGCGCACGCTGCCGGACCCGACCGTCGCGCGGCCCCCGGTGGGGCTCGCCCACGTGGTGTTCCGCACCAACGACCTGCCGCGGATGCGGGAGTGGTACTGCACGGTGCTGGGCGCGCACCCGGTCTTCGACAACGGCAAGCTCGCGTTCCTGACCTACGACGAGGAGCACCACCGGGTGGCCCTCATCGCCACCGGGCCGTACCCCGTTCCGAGCGACGAACCGCAGGTCGGCTTCTACCACTCCGCCTTCACCCATCCCGATCTCGGCGCGCTCCTGGCCACCTACCGTCGGCTGCGGGACGCGGAGATCCTCCCCGTCCGCGCCATCCGCCACGGTCCGACCGTGTCGCTGTACTACCGGGATCCGGACGGCAACCACGTGGAGCTGCAGGTCGACAGCTTCGCGACCGCCGACGAGGCGACGGAGTGGATGAAGGGGCCGGTGTTCTCGGCGAACCCGATCGGCACCCTGTTCGACCCTGAGGAGATGGTCGCCGACTACGAGCGCGGCGTCCCGTTCGAGGTCCTCGTCCGGCGCGACGACGACCCCGTGCCGACTTCCTGACCGTGTCCGGGGCGCCGGGCCGACGGACTAGCGGGTCTGGCCGATCACCCACGCCGCGACCTGGGTGCGTGAGCCGACGTCGAGCTTGCGCAGGATCCGTTCCACGTGACCGTCCACGGTCCGCCGGGAGATCACGGGCCGGTCCGCGATCTGCTTGTTGCTCAGTCCCTCGGCGACGACTCCGCGACACGCGACGTACTCGACGCGTTGCCGGCACCCGCGCATCGTTGCTCAGACCTTCCGGGCTCTGAGCTTCACCTCGAAGGGGACTGCTCCGCGGGAGACACGAGCCGGAAGTGCTTCTCGATCTTTCCGAATTGGTCATAGGGCCCGGAATGGGCCTCTGCTGTGGAGTCGCCTTGGGGAGTCGAACCCCGGACCTGCGCATTCGTTGGGGCGTCGACTGGCCGCGTCAGCCCGAGTTCGAAGTACGAGGGTCTCGGCCGGACGTGATCTGGGTAACGTCAGGCCCTCTCCGATCGAGTTCTCGGCGGCGCAAGCCGGATCTCCCCACTTTCGGAGGAAGCAGATGTCGACACCCAACCCGCTCGAGGACCGGATCGAGAAGCTGGAGAAGAGCCTGAAGCGTGTCGAGCGGATCCTGGGGCTGCAGCAGCTCGGCGGCGTGAGCACGGACGACGGCGAGGACGGCGGCGGGCTCAGCACCCGGTCGATCGGCTGCGCGCACAGCGCTCTGAGTGTGGGGTGCCTCGTGGAGGAGATGGCCGAGTCCTGACCTCGTCGTGAGCATCCCGGACTACGCCGCCAGGCTGGCGGCGCTCGTTCCGTCGAGCTGGCGCGTCCTGCCCACGGACGTGTGGGCACACGCGCTCGCGCCGCGCACCACTCCACCGCCCGATCAGGGATTCAAGATCCACGTCTCGGCGACTGAGGAGCACGCCGACCGGGTGTTGGAGCTCGTGGCACCCGAGTGCGTGGCCGCGGGAGTGGACTTCAAGGTCGTTGTGGACGGTGCGCGGCACCGAATCCTGAACGGCAAGCGGCAGCGGCGTGAGCAGTCCGGGAAGTTCATGACGATCTATCCGGAGGAGCGGGAGTTCGTGCCGCTCGTCGAACGCCTGTACGCCTGCACCGTGGTTGAGCCGGTTCACGGTCCGCGGGTGCTCTCGGACCGACGTTTCCGGGACAGCGAGATCCTCTCTTACCGTTACGGCGGGTTCCGCCCCCGCAGCAGGGTCCGCTACGACGGCACGGTGGAGCACCTCATCGCCGAGCCCGATGGCCGCCTCGTACCGGACGAGAGGCGACCGTGGTTCCAGCTCCCGGACTGGGTCGCCGACCCCTTCGCCGAGCCGGTCACGCGTCCTCTAGGCCCCGAGTCCGCCATCGTGCTCGATTCCCGGTTCCGCATCGAGGGCTCGTTGCGGTTCTCGAACTCGGGCGGGGTGTACACGGGGACCGATCTGCTGACCGGGGACCCGGTCGTGGTCAAGGAGGCACGCCCGCACACACACGTCTGGTCCACGACCGGGTATGCGCGAGACGCGGTGGACCTGCTCCGCCGCGAGCACGCGGTCCTGCTGCGGCTCGCCGGCGTGGACGCTGTGCCCGCGGCGATCAGCCTGTTCACCGACGGGGGGCACACCTTCCTCGCCCAGCAACGCGTTCCAGGTCTGCCGTTCAACACCTTCTGCGCGTCCCACGAGATGGTGATCGCCCCGTACCTGCACCGCACCGAGCGGCTCGGACCGTGGACGGAGACGTTTCTGGCACTGGCTGACAGCCTCATCGACGCCGTGTGTGCTGTGCACGAGGCCGGACTGTTGGTGGGTGATCTGTCCCCGGGCAACCTGATCGTGGATCCAGACGGACGGCGCGTGCGGCTGGTGGACCTGGAGAGCGCAGTGGCGGCGGACGAGGATCCGGTGCTCCTGCGGCACGCCGCACGCTGGGTGACACCCGGCTTCTTCCGCCCCAGCCGGCTCACCGCGGACCAGCCGAGCGTGTCCGACGACCTCTACGCAGCGGCGATGGTGCTCTACTCGGCCTTGTTCCCGGTTACCGCGTTGTTCGCGCTCAAGCCGACCGCCCACCAGGACTTCCTTGCGTTCTTCGCCGAACGCGGTGTCCCGGCCGACTTCCCCGCGGTGATCGACGCGCTGGCCCGCGGTTCGGTCGCAGACGCTCGGGCCGCGATCGGGAGCGTCGCGCGATGACGCTCCCAGATCCGACGTTCGAGGTCCGCCTGGGCGCCGCCCGCTTCGACCCGGCCGTCGCCGGGGCCGAGATCACCGACGAGCAGAGAGACGCGCGGGTCGGTACCTGGCTGGTGCAGCTGACCGGCCCGCTTCGGGCTGCGGCATCGACCCGGCTGCGGGGCCTCGGCCTGCGGCTGCGGGACTACGTGCCGCCGTTCGCCTACATCGAACGGCTGGCAGGCACCACCGTCGAAACGGTTCAGGCGGATCCCGCGGTCCGCGCGGTGGCCGAGGTGAGTGGGGAGATGAAGCTGGCTCCGGCGGCGACCCAGCCGCTGGTGTCCACGGACGACGGCCTCACGCCCTACCGCGCTCTGCTCGTCGACGACACCGACCCGGCAGCCATCACCGCGGGCCTCATCGCGTTCGGCGCGACCGACGTCCATGTCGACGATCAGCGGATGGTCGGCGGCAGAGTCTCGGTCCGCTTCGTGATGGACTCGGATCGGGTGGCCGACCTCACCACGATCGGTGAGCTGCAGTGGATCGAGCCGCTGCCGCAGTTGGCCACGGACGCGGCCCCGGGTGTGGCCGCGCAACATGCGACCGCGGAGCACGCCGCTGCCTGGGCGCTCGGGCTGCACGGCGAGGGCCAGGTGATCGGTGTGATCGACGACGGTCCCGCCGCGCTCGCGCACTGCTACTTCCGCGACGCCCCCGACAACACGCCCGGCCCGCAGCATCGCAAGGTGCTGCAGGTCCGCAACGGCTCGCAGCAGGCCGGACGGGCGCACGCGACCTTCGTGGCCGGATGCGCCGCGGGTGATCAGCTCGGTGAGCCGCCCGGTACCGCGCCGGATCGCGGTGGGGCGTGGGCGGCCCGGCTCGTGCTGGGCAACTTCAACGACATGGCCAGCTTCGGGGCCGATCCCGCGGACGGCGCGACCTCGCTGCTCGACGAGTTGACCCGGGCCGCTGCAGCCGGGGCGACCGTACACAGCAACAGCTGGCACGCGCTCCTGTCCGACCCCGGCGATCCGACGCCGTACGACCTCGTCGCCGCGGACGTGGACACGTTCACCTGGACCAACGAGGAGCAGCTCGTCCTCGGTGCCGCGGGCAACTCGCGAGAACAGCAGGGCCCTCCGGGCAGCGCGAAGAACGCCGTGTGCGTCGCCGCGGCGACGGCGAACGGGACCGCGCTGGGTGATGGCGCCCCCGGGCCCACCGAGGACGGACGCCAGAAACCCGAGCTGATGATGATCGGCTGCGGGGTGCGCTCGGCGCTCTCGGGCACGGCCTGCGACACCGGACCGCGCTCCGCGTGTGCGAGCAGCTACGCCACCCCTTACGCGGCGGCCGCCGCGGCCCTGCTGCGTCAGCACCTCGGCGGGACGCCCAGCGGGGCGCTGCTCAAGGCGCTCCTGATCGGCGCCACCGACGCCCCCACCGGCCTGACGGTGCCCGACGCCCGCACGGGCTGGGGCACCGTCCGGCTCGCCCGCTGCCTGGCGCCCGAGCTGGCGCTCTGGGACGTACGCAAGACCGACGGCCTTGTCACCGGCGAACGTCGGTCGCTCACCGTCGACGTCGCAGGGCCCGAGCTGCGGGTGGTCCTGACCTGGACCGAACCGCCGGGCACACCCGGGGCCGCGACGGCGATGATCAACGAGCTGGTGCTGGAGGTCCGCCCGCCGAGTGGCGCGTCGCTGCGCGGAGACCTACGGCGGCGCGGCGTGCCCGCCACTCAGACCAACGGGGTGCGAGACGCGGTCGGAATGCTGTCGGTCGACGCCCCGGTCCCTGGCCGCTGGACGATCTCGGTGGAGGCGTTGATGGTCAACGTCGGCGATCCCGGGCAGGGCTTCGCCGTGGCCGTCTTCGGTGCAACCCCGGTCGCCGTCGGATGACCGCCGACCGGCTGCTCACCGGCACCCTCGCAGAGCTCTGCGCCACCGCGGAACCGGAGCATCCGGACCGCCTCTGGGTCGCGGACCCCCGAATGGCCCAGACCAACCCGCTCAGTGTCGCCTACGGCGCGTGTGGCCCGATCCTGCTGGTCACGGCCGCCGAGCGCTACGGTCTCGTCGAAGCCGGGACCACAGCACCGTGGGTCGACTGGGTACTCGAGAAGCGCCCCTCGACCCAGACCTGCCCCGCCGGGCTCTACCTGGGCCTGGCCGGGATCGCCTACACATTGCTGGACGTCGGACGCACGGCGCAGGCTGAGCAACTGCTCGCCGAGGTCCCGGAACACCCGACCGCCTTCACCGATCCCGGCATCCTGTACGGGTCGGCAGGCTGGGGCCTCGCGGCACTGCACATCGCCGCCCGGACCGGTGCGGCGCGCTGGCTGGACCTTGCCGTCCGCGCGGGTGACCACCTCCTCAGCGTCGCCGAGGGAGACGCCGGATCGGTCCGCTGGCGCGGCGCGGACGGCGTCCTGTACTACGGGTACGGCCGCGGCTCGGCCGGTATCGCCCTGTTCCTCGCTCACCTGTACCGCGCGACCGGTCGTGTCCAGTTCCGGGAGGCGGCGTCGGCCGGGCTCGATCACGATCTCGCACAACGGTTCGAGAGTGAGAGCGGCTGGTTGTGGGGCCGCTACGAGGGTGACGACCTCGTGCGGCCGTACTGGATGGAGGGCAGCAGCGGGATCGGCGCCGCCGCGCTACGGGTGGCCCGGCTGCTGGGCGAAGACCGCCAGGAGCTCGTCGACCGGATCGCCGACGACGCCTACTGCACACTCGCGCTCAACCCGAACCAGTTCCAGGGTCTGGCCGGGATCGGCGAGTTCATGCTCGACCTCGACCGCGCCGACGACGCCGCCGCGCTCACGCAGGCGATCGAGCTCTTCGCCGTGGACGGTCCAGACGGAACCGTGCGCTGGCCCGGCCGGCTGCTGGACCGGACAGTCGCCGATTACGCAACCGGCGCCGCGGGCCTCGGGGCGTACCTGCTACGCCAGTGCAGACCGGGCCCCCGGCTGCTCATGGACCTCGACGCCCCATGGTCACCCCAGGAGGATGCATGTCCGCCCAGGTCTACTTCTTCAACGCCGGCCGCTACGTCCGCTACGACGTCCTGAACGACGCGGTCGACGCGGGATATCCACTCTCGACCGGCGACCAGTGGCCGGGCATGCGCCAGACCGGCTTCGACACCGGTCTGGATTCCGCACTCGACCTGGGCGGCGGGTCGGTCTACTTCCTCAAGGCCTCGAAGTACGTGCGCTACGACATCGTCGCCGACACAGTCCCCGAGGGCTATCCGCGAGACATCGGCGACAACTGGCCCGGCATGCGGGAAGCGGGGTTCGCGAGCGGGATCGACGCCGCGGTGAACTGGGGGGACGGCAAGGCGTACGTGTTCAAGGGCAGCAAGTACGTGCGTTACGACATCGCCGAGGACAAGGTTGACGACGGCTACCCTCTCGACATCGGCGACAACTGGCCCGGCCTGCGGGCCGCCGGGTTCGCCGACGGACTGGATACCGCCGTGAACTGGGGCAACGGCAAGATCTTCTTCTTCAAAGGCTCACGATACGTCCGCTACGACATGACAGACGACCGGGTCGACGACGGCTACCCGCTCGACATCGGCACCCACTGGCCCGGCATGAGCGCCGCCGGTTTCGGCTCCGGCATGACCGTGGCCACCCCGCTGATCGGCGTCGGCCGGCCCACCCCGCTGACCGGAGACCTCAGTGAAGAATTCTTCCGGCTGATCCGCCAGGCGGGCACCGCGCTGCGCTGTCACCCCGCCAAGCTGCTCATAGTACTCAACAGCGAGAGCGGCGTACGCGCCAACGCGCTGCACCCGAGCGGAGTCGCCGCAGGCATCAACCAGTTCGTCGACGCCACCCTGCGCGGCCTCGGCTGGACCCGCGGGTGCGCCGCCTTCGCCCAACTCGATGCCGCGGCCCAAGTTCCTTACGTACAGCGCTACTTCACGCCGCACATCCACCTCGATCTCGACTCCATCGGCCGGATCTACCAACTCAACTTCCTACCCGCCACAGCCCGCCCGGGCCAAGGCGCGGAGACGGTCCTCGCCCAGCACGGCGGCGTCAACGGACAGGCCTACGACGACAACAAGATCCTCGACTCCGACGCCGACGGCACCATCACCATCGGCGACCTCGAGATCGTCGCCCTCCGCCAACGGAACAAGCCCCGCTGGAAGGAGATCGAGTCGCGCCTCTGAGCCCCTCTCAGCCACCGGTCGCACCCCGGCCCCTGCCTACGGGCGGCCAGCCAACGAAACCGCGCATACACCCGCGCGCGAGAACCTGACCTTCGCGTCTCGACCGAGCCCCTCGCCATGAGCAGAAGCCAGGACAGAACGGCGCGGACATGCCCGTACGCATGCCCCAGGTGGATCAGATGTGGATCTTCGAGCGAGAGGAACAGGCCCCTGCCCTGGGCCTTCTGTGGAGCCGCCTTGGGGAGTCGAACCCCAGACCTACGCATTACGAGTGCGTCGCTCTAACCGACTGAGCTAAGGCGGCGTGGTGCAGCACAAGTGTAGCGGCGCCCTTCACGCCCCGGAGCACCCCCCACCGGCTCCCCCGGACCGACACGGTCCCCGTGCAGTGTCCACCGTGTCCACGGCCTCGGGATCATCCGAAAGCCGGACGCCCACTGCACCGTCCGGAGACAGGATCACCCCCGTGACGATGCGGCTGCGGGTCTGTAACGAGAACGGTGGTTCCGGCGATGTTGTCAGTAGTGCTCGGCGCCCGGCCAGCGGTCACCGAAAGTGATGGCGAAGGCGTTGAGGACTGGCTTCCAGCGCATCATCCATCGGGTGTGGCCTCGTCCGGTCGGGTCGAGGCTGCGGGTGACAAGGTACAGACATTTCATCGCGGCCTGCTCGCTGGGGAAATGCCCTCGCGCTCGGACTGCTCGCCGGTAGCGGGCGTTCAACGATTCGATCGCGTTCGTCGTACAGATCACCCTCCGGACCTCGATGTCGTAGTCGAGGAACGGCATGAACTCGGTCCAGGCGTTACGCCACAAACGTATCATCGCCGGATAGGCTCGCCCCCACTCGTCATCGAGATCATCCAGCGCGGCTGCAGCGGCATCGGCGGTGGACGCGGTGTAAATAGCTCGGATGGCGCGTTTGACGGC
>NZ_VRMC01000304.1:0-584 GCF_008369905.1 Pseudonocardia sp. EV170527-09 | reverse complement strand
TCCGAGCGCCCCGCGGAGGCTGCGGACCGCGCTGTTCCCGGGCATTGGGAGGGCGACCTGATCATCGGCACAGGCCGGTCCGCGATCGGCACGATCGTCGAACGCAAGAGCCGCTCGACCCTGCTGGTGCACTTACCCCGTCTGGACGGCTGGGGAAAGGTCCTGCCGGTCAAGAACGGTCCTGCGCTGGGCGGCTACGGCGCCGTCGCGATGAACGCCGCGCTCGTCGCGTCGATGACGAAGCTGCCAGAACAGCTCCGGAAGACGCTCACCTGGGATCGCGGCAAAGAGCTCTCCGCGCACGCACAGTTCGCGCTCGAGACGGGCACGAAGGTGTTCTTCGCCGATCCGCACTCGCCCTGGCAGCGGCCGACGAACGAGAACACCAACGGGCTTCTGCGGCAATACTTCCCGAAGGGCACGGATCTCTCACGGTGGTCCGCCGAAGACCTCGAAGCGGTCGCTCTCGCGCTCAACAACAGGCCCCGCAAGAGCCTCGACTGGAAGACCCCCGCCGAAGTGTTCGAAGAGCAGCTACGCTCAGCCTGACAACCCGGTGTTGCAACGATCGGTTGAACCCAGGC
>NZ_VRMC01000303.1:0-587 GCF_008369905.1 Pseudonocardia sp. EV170527-09 | reverse complement strand
CCAGACCGAGCGTGAGCTCGGCGTGGACACGCGGCCACCCGTACGTTCCGCGGGATTCTTCGTGGATCGTGGTGATGCGTTTGAGCAACAACTCGTTCTCCACCGCCCGAACGGATTTGTGCCCGGATCGCCATTCGTAGTAGCCTTGGCGGCGCACGCCAAGGACCCGGCAGGTCACCGCGACGTCGAATCCATCGTCGGCGAGTTCACGGACCAGCGGGAAAACTACTTTGGGAGAACGTTCTCCCGGGCGAAATACGCGGCCGCCCGCTTGAGAATCTCATTCTCCACCTCAAGGCGACGCTTCTCCTTACGGAGCCCGGTCAATTCGCGTTTCTCGGCGCTACTCAGCCGTGAATCGGAGCCGCCGGTGTCGTCGGCGGCGGCCTGGGCCATCCAGCTCCGCAAACACGACTCCGATATCGACAGTTCCTTCGCGATCGCAGACACCGGCTTGTCGCCAGCACGAGCAAGGTCCACGGCGCGGCGCCGGAACTCGGGCGGGTGAGGTGCAGGCACGAACAACATCCTCCCTGGTGGACCGGGTCCACCTCAGGTGACGTGTCCGGCGTCAGGGGTCAAGCTCA
>NZ_VRMC01000302.1:0-599 GCF_008369905.1 Pseudonocardia sp. EV170527-09 | reverse complement strand
GCCGACCCGGACCGCCGGTGCACGACGACCTCGTCCGCCGCGAGTTCACCGCGACCCGGCCCAACCAGCTGTGGCTCACCGACATCACCGAACACCCCACCGGCGAGGGCAAGCTCTACCTCTGCGCAGTCAAGGACGCCTGCTCGAAACGGATCGTGGGCTACTCCATCGACGCCCGCATGACCTCGGCGCTGGCAGTCAACGCCCTGCGCAACGCCGTGAATCAACGTGGAGCCCTCGCCCCGACCGTGGTCCACTCCGACCGCGGCAGTCAATTCCGATCACACGCCTACCAGCGAGAACTCCGCAGCTCCCGGCTGCGGGGCTCAATGGGACGGGTCGGCACCTGCGCCGACAACGCCGCAATGGAGTCGTTCTTCAGCCTGCTGCAGAAGAACGTGCTCAACCGCCGGCGCTGGAACACCCGGACCGAACTCCGACTGGCGATCGTGTCCTGGATCGAGACCACCTACCACCGCCGACGCCGCCAACAAGCCCTCGGACGTCTCACCCCGGTCGAGTTCGAGACACTGCTCAACACCGCCCACGCGGCCTGACCCACCTACCGAGATCGGGTCAACCGAACTCGGGGCAGTCCC
>NZ_VRMC01000301.1:0-605 GCF_008369905.1 Pseudonocardia sp. EV170527-09 | reverse complement strand
ATCGACATCCTCGCGATCTTCGCGACGCTGTTCGGCTCCGCCGCCTCGCTCGGCCTGGGCGCCTTCCAGATCGGCGGCGGCATGCAGACCGTCGGCTGGGTCGACGGGGCGCCGGGGGCCGGCGTGCTCGCGGCGATCATCGTCGTGCTGACCGCGGCGTTCATCCTGTCCGCGGTGTCCGGGGTGGCCAAGGGCATCCAGTGGCTGTCGAACATCAACATGGTGCTGGCCGGGGCGCTGGCGCTGTTCCTGTTCGTCGTCGGCCCGACGGTGATCATCCTCGACCTGATCCCGACCTCGATCGGCGCCTACTTCTCCCAGTTCTTCGAGATGGTCGGACGCACCGAGGCCGTCGGCGGCGAGCCGATGCTCGAGTGGCTCTCCGGCTGGACGATCTTCTACTGGGCGTGGTGGATCTCCTGGACGCCGTTCGTCGGCATGTTCCTGGCCCGGATCTCGCGCGGGCGCACCATCCGTGAGTTCGTCGGCGGCGTCATCCTCGCACCCAGCCTGGTCTCGCTGGTCTGGTTCTGCATCTTCGGCGGCACCGCCATCACCCAGGCCCAGCAGGGCACACAGTTCTCCGACGACTCCAACGTCCAGCT
>NZ_VRMC01000300.1:0-605 GCF_008369905.1 Pseudonocardia sp. EV170527-09 | reverse complement strand
GGACCCTGGCCGACGGCTGGGCCTACGCCCGACTCTATGAGTCGACCCGCCAACGCAACGACGCCCTACCCGGCTGGCTGCACTTCTACAATCACCACCGCGCTCACTCCGCCATCGGCGGCCAGCCACCAGTCACCAGGCTGACCAACCTCCCTGGACATCACAGCTAGTCGGCGCCCGGGACGCTGCCCGGGGGCAGGAAGTCGACGTCGTGCAGGGCCGACTGCCGGACGACCTCGGCCGGGTCGGTCAGGTCGTGCAGCCGGTCGAACAGGTGGGCCAGCCGGCCGGCCGGGCTCACCCAGAACAGGGCGCGCGCGTCGCCCTGTTCCTTGTTGTAGTAGGCGTGTGTCCGCGTACGGGCTCTGATGTCGCTGTAGGTACGAGCTGGTTTGTCGTTGGTCCGGCGCGTCGGACCGAAGATCAGCTCAGGGAGGGACGACCCTCCGGGCTCTGTCAACCACCAAGCAGACGAGCCCGGAGGGTGGTCGCCCGTGATCCTGCCTGTGGAGGCATGGATGGATATCAGGAGGTTCGCCCCGCTGCGCGCGGCCGGGGCGACGTGGAAGGAAATCGCAGCTCAAGCTGGGTGCGACTGGCGCACC
>NZ_VRMC01000299.1:0-605 GCF_008369905.1 Pseudonocardia sp. EV170527-09 | reverse complement strand
CAGCAACGACTGAACACCCGACAAGGGGGTCAGTCCCAATCCGTCGTTACGGGGTTACTCCCAACCCGCCGTTGACATCTGCTCGCCGACGCCTCCGCGGCCTGTCGCGAGCTGGGCATCGGCGGCCTGCAGGGCGAGGAGATGGTCGTCGTCGAGAACACCGACACCGTCCAGCACGTCATCGTCTGCACCCTGTGCTCCTGCTACCCGTGGCCGGTCCTGGGCCTGCCGCCGAACTGGTACAAGGCGCCGCCGTTCCGGGCGCGCATCGTCCGCGAGCCCCGCAAGGTCCTGGCCGAGGACTTCGGCTACCCCCTGTCGACGACGGCCTGAGACTGACCCCCTGACGTCGGATTGGGATTGACCCCTTCTGGGCGACGCTGAGGGGGTGTTGTCGGTGGAGGACTGGTCCGAGATCCGTCGTCTGCATCGGGCGGAGGGTGTCCCGATCAAGGAGATCTCCCGCCGGCTGGGAGTCGCGCGGAACACGGTGCGTTCGGCGCTGCGGGCGCCGGGCCCACCGCGGCGGGAACGGGGCCCGCGGGGTTCGCTGGCTGATGCGGTCGAGCCGCAGGTGCGGGCTCTGTTGGCGCAGTTCCCGCGGA
>NZ_VRMC01000298.1:0-607 GCF_008369905.1 Pseudonocardia sp. EV170527-09 | reverse complement strand
CGGTTCGCCGCGGTCAACTCGGCCTTCTCGGTGCTGGTCAGGCCCGGCTGCAGACCCTTGTCGATCCGGTCCTGGCGGCGCCACGTGTAGATCGACTGCGCACTGATCCCGAGATCCCGCGCCACGTCGAGGACCGGCCGGCCGGCCTCGACGAGATCGAGCACCTTGCGCCGGAACTCCGGCGGATACCCACGCCTGCCCACGCCCCCTCCTTCAGGGTCACGCGACCAGAATTCCAGCTACCCGACTCCACCGAACCCGGGGCCAACCAGTCTCCGGACACACCGGGGCGGTTCAGACGTCGACGCCTGGATCGCCGCATGGAACACCGACCCGAGACCGTTCGTGTGGACCAAAACCGCCAACGAGATCCTCGACAGCCTCGCCCACTACTGCACCCAGATCAATAAAACCATTAACAACTCAGGACACTAGACGGTGCTGTGACGTTCAGTCAGATGGACGGGGCTCCGGCTGCACGCCGAGTTCGTCGTCTCGGCGCCGGATTTGTCGTCATTGCAGCGGCCATGTGTCAACGGCGGGTTGGGAGTAACCCCGTAACGACGGATTGGGACTGACCCCCTTGTCGGGTGTTCAGTCGTTGCTG
>NZ_VRMC01000297.1:0-615 GCF_008369905.1 Pseudonocardia sp. EV170527-09 | reverse complement strand
CGATCGCAGTAGGAGTGGAATGCAGCATAGTGGCAGCCACTGGAGCCGTGTTCGCGGTAGCGGGCCTCCCGTCGTCGAGTGTAATACAGATCTCATCCGCAGCAATGCTAGTTGCAGCTATGCTGACAACCGTCCACCTCTGGATCGCAGTCCGGTTCTCAGTCACTTTGACGGTCGCCATCGGAATCGCAGGGACAGTCACTGGCCTACTGGTGGGCGGAACAGCGCTGCAGCATCTGTGGTGGCCGTTCGTCCCCTGGGCGTGGGCTGGCCATATTGAGGTATCTCGACTAGTTTTTGTTGTTCCAGTCGCGATATTCACGACAGTCGTGGCATGGGTTCTACTGAGTCGCGCAAAGTTGTCGGCGGCGCCTGAAGGGTAACAGGAAGTTTACCACAGGGTTCTGCTTCGCCAACGAAGGCAGCCACGCCCGCAGACAACGAGGCTTAGCTTGTTCTTTAACCTGTGTGAACCGTCCCGGCTTCTCTGCCGCTCCGTTGCGAGCAGGCTGAGAGGATGGGTGTCGTGCCCAAGAAGGGGTCTGCTGCAGGGGTAGGTGACATCTGATCTGGCTTGCCCTGTGGGTGAGCTGAGAGGATGTAGCCGTGCTCAAG